>NZ_KV820899.1:0-85038 GCF_001815505.1 Staphylococcus sp. HMSC072B07
TGTTTTTTCCTTTAAGTGTTTGTTGCTCAATACCGGCGTATTTCGCACGTTTCAAATCCTCTGAAAGGTTTAATAAATATTCTACTTCTTTTTGGCTGAAATCTAATAATGTTAGGAAATGTCTGTTTCTTAAGTTTTGCATTCTACTACAACTCCTCTTTGTGATATATTACACCTTCATTATAAGTGACTTATTTTTCAAGACAATGAAATAAATATAGTTTTAAAAAACTTTACAGAACTCTAATTATTCCTAAACAATTGCGATTCTATAATTTTGAAAATTAGGCTTTAATTGTAATCTGCTTCTTGTGGTTAGAAATAAAGGTGTGAGACATTGGTTTTGATTTATTATACACTATAACGAATAAAAATGCGTAATTATTCATAAAAAAGCACACTTTTTGAAAAAGCGTGTTAGAAATGCTCCATTTTCAGAATGTGCGTAATAATATCGTCGATTTTGTGCATGACTTCGTGCGTTGTACGATCAACGATTTTATAATGCCTCGAGCTTAAATCTAAAGTACGTATTTGACCGACATCGACAGTACCCTTAATTCGATGTTCCATAGAATATAGTTCAACATCAGTAGGATATTTAACAGCTCTACTTGTAATAGGAGAAACCCATACTAAACCTGTCTTTTGATTGAATTCATTTCTGCTTAGAACCACACAAGGTCTATATTTACCTTTCTCGCGACCAAGTGTGGGATTCAGATTAACTTCTATAATTTGATATTGTTTTACCATTGCTCACGCTCCGATGCTTCGCCCCATTCATGCGTTTTGTAATCTGAGTAATCGCCGCCCTGTTGAAAGAAACGGTTCCACTCTTTAGTAAAATCTTCATGGTTTACTTTTTTTAAAACGATAGTATCGTTGATTATTTCGTGAACTAATTGATCTCCAGGTTTTAAATTTAAAGATTCTATCACAGTATCAGGCAATGTAACGGCATGACCTTGTTCAGTTTTGAAAATTCGTGCATGTTCTTCTGACATAAATAACACCTCTTCAGACTTATCATATCTTATTTAACTTAAAATCGGCAGAAATAATGTTGGATTTATTATAAAGTGTAGATTGAATCTTATTAATAATAAAGAAATAGTTTAGAATAGAAAGAAACAAGTGCTAAAGAGGAGGTGTACAAGATGTTGGGAATACTAGGTGTGTTGTGTTTTATTATATTTATAATTTACATAGCCATGTTTGTCTTTTTATGGATAAAAGGTAAGCAGAAGAAAGCAGCAGGTATCATTGCTTTAGTAGCATTTATTTTAAGTATGATGTTCTTTGGAATGTCTGAACCAGATACAAAGCCTGAAACAACGAATAATCAAACTGCAGATACAACACAAGATCAATCAAAAGACGAATCGAAAGATACACAAAAAGACAATCAGTCAGAACAACCTAAAGCAGCTCCGAAATCAGAACAAGAATCGGACAATGGCCAAAAGAAAGAAACGAGTGAACCTAAATCTGAACCGCAAACACAACCTAATGGTTTAGTTAGAGAAGAAGTTGAATTCACACGTCCTGTAGATGGAGATACAGTAAGATTGAGATATGAAGGAAAAGAATCTGCCTTCAGATTATTGTTGATTGATACACCGGAGACGAAACATCCTAGAAAAGGTGTAGAACCATATGGTAAAGAAGCGTCTGATTTTACCAAGAATATGTTGATGCATGCTTCTAAGGTTGAAGTTGAGTTTGATAAGGGCGGTAAGACAGATAAATATGGCAGATATCTAGCATATGTCTATGCCGATGGTGTGATGGTAAATGATGCATTAGTCAGACAAGGTTTAGCAAAAGTAGCTTATATTTATCCGCCAAGTGTTACGTATTTAGACCAATTACAAGAGAGTCAACGTTTAGCGCAACAGGAGCGTCTGAATATTTGGAGTGGTAATGTCCCAGAAAATAATTATCAAAGTAGCCTACCGTCAGGCTCCCAAGGATCTCAAAATCATTCACAAAACAGTGCGTCTCAAAATGGAGGAACGAAGTATTATGCTAACTGTACAGAATTGAGAAAAGACTATCCTGGAGGAGTGTCTAAAGACCATCCGGCTTATAGAGATAAAATGGATGGAGATAAAGATGGATGGGCATGTGAGATAAATTAATGGGTATGAAAAAAGTAGAATTCGTTTGAATTCACATAATAAAAATGATTGTAAAAAGTAAATGGCTATGCTATAATTCTTGATTGTGAGTAATGAAAATTATTCCTTGCTTACTCCAATTGAGAGTAAGCCGTATAGTCCACGAGGAGGTGCAGATAAAAATGAGAACATATGAAATTATGTACGTTGTTCGTCCAAACATTGAAGACGAAGCGAGAAAAGCATTAGTTGAACGTTTCAAAAATATTTTAACTAACGACGGTGCTGAAATCATTGAAGAAAAAGATTGGGGCAAACGTCGCCTTGCTTACGAAATCGACGATTTCAAAGAAGGTTTCTACAACATTGTACGTATCAACACTGAAAACAGTGAAGCTACAGATGAATTCCAACGTTTAGCAAAAATCAATGACGATATCATTCGTTATATGGTTATTCGCGAAGACGAAGATAAGTAAAAACAGAATGGGGGCGTTTAAATGATTAACAGAGTTGTATTAGTAGGCCGTTTAACTAAGGATCCTGAATACAGAACGACACCCTCAGGCGTAAGTGTAGCGACTTTTACTCTAGCGGTTAATCGTACGTTTACGAATGCGCAAGGGGAACGTGAAGCGGACTTTATTAACTGTGTTGTTTTTAGAAAACAAGCAGAAAACGTAAGCAATTACTTGTTTAAAGGAAGTCTTGCAGGCGTTGATGGTCGCTTACAATCACGCAGTTACGAAAACCAAGAAGGACGCCGTATCTTTGTTACTGAAGTTGTATGTGACAGTGTTCAATTCCTTGAACCAAAATCACAAAACCAACGTCATGGCCAACAATCTGGCGGTAATAACCAATTCCAGAGCTATGGTCAAAACTATGGTGGTCAACAACAAGGACAAAATACGTCATCTTATCAAAACAACAATTCATCCAACGCTGGTCAATCAGACAATCCATTCGCAAATACGAACGGACCTATTGACATCAGTGACGATGATTTACCATTCTAATACGTGTAATGAACGTAAAATTTGAAAATATCGATTAAAGGAGGCAGTTAACCATGGCAGGTGGACCAAGAAGAGGCGGACGTCGTCGTAAAAAAGTTTGTTACTTCACAGCAAACGGAATTACACACATCGACTATAAAGATACTGACTTATTAAAACGTTTTATCTCAGAACGCGGTAAAATTTTACCACGTCGTGTAACTGGCACTTCAGCTAAATATCAACGTATGTTGACTACAGCTATCAAACGTGCTCGTCATATGGCTTTATTACCATATGTTAAAGACGAAAACTAAGATAAAACTTATAGATAAACCCCGTAGGCATAGGCTTACGGGGTTTTTTCATGTTCAAAAATAATAATAAAGGACGAAATAAGGATAGAAAATATTAATCTAAAAGAGGTAAGATTCTCTAAAGTTTGTTTTTTTAACAGAAAAAATACGCCCGACTTCGCGAGCGTATTATAAAAGTCATTAAGTATTTATGGATTATTTTTTAGGAGCAAAAGTGTCTACTAAGTTCACGATTAACTTGATAATACCACCAATAATATCTGCGATCATCATGATAAGCAACCTCCTTTTTTTATCTTAATTTTATTCTAGATGATTTTTCTATTTCATTGCGCAAAATTCCTTAAGTCATCATTTAACCTACTTAACTGTTAAATTTTGACTCTGGAAATAACAGTTACGTTCCCTAAGTGTTCTAAAAGTATAAGTATGATGAGTTGTACACTGTGTTTATTGCGTTTATGGACGGGTAAAATATTTTTGAAATGTATCCACTACATTGGACAAGTGAATAAATGTCAAGTTGAAAAGGAGCATCTTAATATGAGTAGACAAGGATTAAATAAAAACGATAAGAATGAAACATCTCATCCAACGCACTACGAAGGATTAGATCATAGCGGTAAAAGTGAAGAACACTTTGATCTGCATAAAGCGAATGATTTATTAACAGAGTACAAAGAAAATGAAAATAAGTGGTCAAAAGAAGAACGTACTAAAGAATTAGAATTAATCGAAGATGAAATCAAAAAACAAAAAATGTTGGTTAAAGATAGAGTGAAACCAGATAGTCAACCAGAAAAAGATCGTTTAGCTAACTTATCAGATAAAGTGACTGAACAAGTATTCGGTATTTTTGAACATACAGATGATTTAGAAGAGGCTAAAAGATTTTTAGAGTCTCATTATCAACGTGGTAAAGTTGATATTGCTTATGGTCGTTCTTTCATTTTAGTTTGTGAAGATTCACTGCTTGCACAAGCAAAAAGCGAATACTCAAGCAATAAAGATAATGAAGAGTTAGTTAATTTTATCTCTGAAAAGAATATTGAATTAAGTAAAGAAATTATGTCAGATGATTACGTTCATTTATTAGAAGTAGAGCGTGAATTCTTAAAAATCTTGATGAAAAATAATCAACTTGACGAAATTTAAAAGTTAAATAAAAATGTATGAGACCTTAACCCTGTAGCATTGATGCATATCAATATTACAGGGATTTTTTTATCTGATTTTATTTTCATTAGCTATCTGTATAGGTTGAAAGGAATGTTTGGGTGTTGTTAATGTAAGAAGTACATAAAATATAATCACTTGTACACAAGAGACCGTACAAGAATGTTAAAATTAGATAACAAACAAACATTAAGTCGATAAAATTATATAAAAACATGTTATCATTACGTTAAATCTATTTGCTCAGTGTCATAATGAAGTAAAGTGAATTGAGTAAACGGCAGAGGATAACGAGATTATAGGAGTGAACACAACGTGAAGCTTTATTTGATACGGCATGGAGAATCAACCGCAAACTATGATAATCATCATGGAAATCAATACTTTACTGGACAATTAGATGTCTCTTTAACAAAAGAAGGCGTACGTTCTGCACAAGCATTAAAAACATATTTTGAAGGTATACATATAGACCATATCTACATTTCTGATTTAACCCGTACGATTCAAACATATGAAAATGGTTTTGACAGTGCGAGTCCACATACTTTTTCACCATTATTAAGAGAACGCTCTCTAGGGGAGTTTGAAGGCTATCCAAGAGAAACACTGCGTGACAATCCCGTTTATAGTCGTTATTTTGAAGATCCACGATACAGCGACTTTCGAAACAGTTTTACACAACGTGCACCTGGCGGTGAAAACTATTCAGATGTATTAGGAAGAATAGATGAATTTTTTAAAGATATATTGGATATTAAAGACGAAGTAGTAGTGATTGTGGCGCATCAAATTTGGATACGTTGCTGCTTGTATTATTTAGGTGTAATTACTGAAGAAGAATTATTCGACAAACACATTGAGAATTGTGATCCGATTCTTGTAGATACTGAAAACATATAAAAGCGGTTGAATCCTTTGTTTTGGATTCAACCGCTTAACATTTATCTTGATTGATTTTATTTTAATTTGTCGATTGCTTGAGGTAATAACTCTTCAAACAAATCAATGAAGTTTAAATAAACATCTTTATAAACGTATTCATCAATTCGGTGTGCTTGGCTTGTTTCGCCAGGACCGAACATAATAAGTGGGAAGTCTTTTCCTTTATCAAGCATTAAGTCAGCCGCATCTGTGACACCTGGTGAAGCTTGTTTAGGAATAGATTCACCTAAATATTTTTTACCGAGTGATTGTGCTAGGTCTACTACTGGATTATCACCAGTTGTGAAGACTGCAGAACGTGACATATACGTATCAATGTCTAAATCACAATCACTGTATTTTTCTTTAACATCTTTTGCGACTTGTTCGAATAAGTCTTGGTAGCCATCATTGTCTGCTTCTGGAATTGTTCTGATATTAAATTCTGCTACTGCGCGGTCAGGAATAGAGTTGACTTGTGTACCACTATTAAAGATTGTCGCATTTGCGACAGGTTCGCCTAACTCTTCATTTGTCGCAGTAATTTTAGCTTGTGCTTCATTAATGCGATGCACAAAGTCTACTAATGGATTCAACGCATTATAACCGAGTTGAGGCATAGAACTATGCACAGATGAACCTTTTGATGTGACACGGATATCCATAGAACCTTTGTGTGCATAAATAATTTTATCTTGAGATGGTTCTGAAATAAGCAATGCATCTACATCATCCATATAACCATCTTTATAGAAGGCTCTAGCTCCGTCACCTTCAATCTCTTCGCCTACTGTCGCAAGTAAACGGATTGTGCCTTCTTTTGGTAAGCCTTGGTCGTGTAATTCAATTAAACTGATCACAAATGCAGCTAAACCAGATTTCATATCTGCTGCACCACGACCGTGTAGACGTCCTTCATCATCTTCAGTTAGTTTGAAAGGTGGTGTTTGCCAATCTTCTGGGTTACCTGGTGAAACAACATCCATATGACCAGATACCCCGATAACAGGGCTGCCGCTACCAATTTCAGCTACAAGGTTTGCGCGTGTATCTGTTAATTTAATAATTTTAGCGTCGATATTATGTTTTTTGAAAAGGTCTTGCAGATACTCTGCGACGTCTAATTCATTATCGTTCACAGATTCAATACCGACTAAATCTCTTAATATATGAATACGTTCATCTGACGTTAATTTACCCATATCATCAGCTCCCTCATAAATTTTCATACAATATAAGCGTAAAATATCGGATAATAGTATTCAAACAATTCGCACTTTTGAACGTTAAAATAAATAAGCGTAAACTCGGAGGTAGACGGAAAAATAATAAATGAGTCGAAGACATTGGAGGAATCGTATTGGATAATAGAATTCAATATCAAAACGTTGCGAAAGATAAGGTTAATATTCTATACGAAATAGAAAAACAATTGAAAAAAGCGAGCATCGATCATCACTTACAAGAATTAGTGAAAATTCGTGCTTCTCAAATTAATGGCTGTGCCTTTTGTTTGGCGATGCATACAAGCGATGCACGTAAAATCGGTGTAAGTGAGGAAGAAATTTTCTTATTGAACGCATGGCATGATACGAATATATATTCTGAGAAAACGAAACTGGCTTTAGAATTAACAGAAGCTATTACTTTAATTTCACAACATGGCGTATCTGATGAGCTATATCGCCGCGTACGGGAAGTATACTCAGAAGAAGAATATACAGATTTAGTCTTTGTGATTAATCAAATCAACTTCTGGAATAGACTCTCTATTTCAATGGGTAATGAACATAATGTTTAATATCATATAAAGAAGCGCGCGAGCACTGTTTAATGAGTGTTCGCGCGCTTTTGTATGTTCAATGATTATTTATCAATCGCTTGAGTAGATAGCTTGTGTTTCTTTAAGAAAGCTTTGATTTTCTTTTGTTGTTTTAAATTTACGTCACCTGCGTAGTTTGTAGGAACATCGACGACATTGATTGTTTTTTGTGGACTATAACTCAACTCTTCTAACTGTTGATCTGCACGTGCAACTTTATAGTTAACAGCGCTGAAGTATTTATTAATACGTTCGATATCTTCTTTTTGATTAGAAGGAACTTTATTATCTTTTAAGAATGCTTCGAAATTCATTTGATTCTTCGTTGTAATGTTAGCTAATTCTCGTAAATCTGTATCTAACTGATCTGAGACTTTTTGACGACCATCATATTGTTGGTCTAGCTTATGTTGTAAGACGTATTTGTTATCAATGATATCGTTATTCGCTTCTAAGTAACGTTTTAAATAATCACGCGTTTCTTGTTCAGTTAAATCTTTACCTTTTTCAGAGGTTTTAAAGATTTCTATTTTGTGAATCGGTGTCGCATTTTTCGGCGCATATTTTGCGTGATGTTCTTGTTTTTCGTCTTTTTGTGCACAAGCTGTAAGCGTCACAGCTAACATTAATGTGAAAGCGATGATTAATAGTTGTTTTAGTTTGCTCACTTTTGTTTCTCCTTCACTGTTCTATATGATTACTTTCATTATAGCTTAACATCCTAGCATGCGTTAAGTATCTCGTTGCCATGGAGATTCCAGTCTTGAAGTGAAAGGAACATCGAGTTGATATTTCGCGATGAAATGTTGCGCAACGTGCAGCATGAGATAGCCGAATAACACAGCACCGACGGTATCAGAAAAGTAATGCGCATGAACGTAAATGCGTGAAACCATCATAATGAAAATCATCAGATACGCGATATAATGCCAATAACGTTTGCGCATTAACGTTAAGAAGACCACTGCCGCAACGACAATTGTTAACGTATGCAAACTTGGGAAACTGAATCCTGAGATATATTCCACAGGACGTGCGCGATGAATAAAGTACTTCAATCCAATTCCTAATAAAAGTGTCACAATTGCCCAAGTCATTGTTATCAATGAGAGCTTTTTATTCTTGAAGAATAAAATAATTAAAATGACAGCCATAAAACCAACTAAGTGCCATGGTTGAAATAGGTTAGAGTAGACGATTAAGAAGCGGTCCATAAATGGTACTTGATGTAAGAGTCTGACGAAGTTATAAATCGGTTCGTCTATCATAAGGATGAAGTCCAATTTCACCAGCAGCATTAAAATAATAAAAATAACGAGGGTAATGCCGATATGTTTGGTATGTAGGACCTTCATAATAAAACCTAACTTTCTTTCTTGATTTAGATAAATTATAGCTTACTGTCTCATCTTTGCCATCCTACTTTGGAATGAACTAAACCTAACGGTAGGTGATAGGTTTGATTAATCATGGGATTGAATATATTTTTCAACTTTACGCAGTATAAAGAAGAGCAGTGCTAAATATACACCGAGTTCGACTAAAATGAGCCATGCGTGGCCAAGTTTGATAAGTATAAATAAGTCGAGGACGCTTAATGGAAGACTGACGTATAAAAGACGTTTGAAGTAACGTGTTTGCAGTGACTGATAAAAGCGTTGCAGCTGTTCCCAATTGAGGTTTCTAGGAAACGTGCGGGTTCGATTCAAACCGATGAAAAGATTGTTAAAATTGACAGTAGAACGAGAAGCTTGGCTGAGATGAACTATAGAAACAAGTAATAATAACATAGACAACCAAAGCTCCTTTTCTCAGCTATATTGTAGTGAATTATATTAATTGTAACATGAATATGTATAAAAAAAGACAGACAAAGATAGCTTTCTTAAAGAAATTTATCTTTGCCTGTCTTATTAGTTATCCGTCTTAATCAAATGATAGGGAGAGATTAGTTACGGATAATATAATCAAATGCGTTCAGTGCAGCGTCTGCACCTGTACCCATTGCGATGATAATTTGTTTGAAGCGATCGTCTGTTACGTCGCCTGCCGCGAATACACCCGGCATACTTGTTTCTTGTTTACGGTCTACGATAATTTCGCCATGGTCGTTTGTGTCAATTGCACCGTGCAACCATTCAGAGTTTGGTAATAGACCGATTTGGACGAAAATACCATCTACATCAATTTGATGTGTTTCGCCAGTTTTGTTGTCTTCATATTTAAGACCGGTAACATGATCGTCACCAAGAACTTCTGAAGACTGTGCATTTTTCAAGATTGTAACGTTTGATAATTCACCTAAACGTTTTTGTAAAATCTCATCTGCACGTAAGAAGTCTTTGTATTCTACAAGTGTAACGTGTTTTACAATACCTGCTAAGTCAATAGCAGCTTCAGCACCAGAGTTGCCGCCGCCGACAACCGCAACATTTTTACCTTCGAATAAAGGTCCGTCACAGTGAGGGCAGTATGCAACACCTTTGTTGCGTAACTCGTCTTCACCTGGAATGTTCAAGTTTTTGAAGCGTGCACCTGTAGCAATAATAACTGTCTTACTTTTTAGTTTGGCATCATTTTCTAAAGTAACAACAATGCCGTCTTCAGTTTTCTCAACGTTAGAAGCACGGATACCATCCATCACATCAATATCGTATTCATTGATGTGTTGCTCTAAAGCAGATGAGAATTCTGGACCTGTTGTTTCTTTAACTGTGATAAAGTTTTCGATACCTGCAGTTTCAGTCACTTGACCACCGATACGATCTGCCACAATACCTGTACGTAAACCTTTACGTGCAGTATAGATAGCAGCTGTACCACTTGCAGGACCGCCACCGATGACTAATACATCGAATGGTTCTTTATCATTGAATTCAGCAGGGTCTGCTTGGCTGCCTAACATGTTTAAGATGTCAGAAATAGTCATGCGGCCGTTACCGAATTCTTCACCGTTTAAGAATACAGCAGGAACTGCCATAATATCTTCAGATTCTTCTCTGAAGACTGCGCCATCAATCATGGTATGCGTGATGTTAGGGTTTAACACACTCATCATGTTCAATGCTTGAACCACATCCGGACATTTTTGACAGCTTAAGCTGATAAATGTTTCGAAATGAAGTGGTCCTTCAAGCGCTTTGACTTGATCGATAACACTTTGTTCTTCTTTCGGAGGGCGTCCGCTGACTTGTAATAAAGCCAATACGAGTGAGTTGAATTCATGACCTAATGGCACACCGGCAAATACTATGCCTGTGTGCGCATCAGGAGTATCTACACTGAAACTTGGTGTACGTTTCAGTGTATCCTCTTTAACAGTGATATGCGATGACATATCAGCAATTTCATCTAACAGGTCTTTCAACTCTTTAGATTTGTCGCTGTCATCATAGCTCGCTGTTAAAACCACGTCGCCTTCCATTAATTCAAGAAGTTGAGATAATTGTGATTTTAACTCTTTATCCAGCATTTATATGAATGCCTCCTTAAATTTTACCTACTAAGTCAAGACCTGGTTGTAAAGTTTCGCCGCCTTCTTCCCATTTAGCTGGGCAAACTTCACCTGGATGTTGACGTACATATTGAGCAGCTTTAATTTTGTGAACTAAAGTGCTTGCGTCACGGCCAATACCGTCTGCGTTAATTTCTGCAGCTTGTACTACGCCATCAGGGTCAACGATGAAAGTACCACGTTGAGCTAATCCTAGTTCTTCATCTAATACATCAAAGTTACGAGTGATTGTTTGTGATGGGTCACCAATCATTGTGTATTGTAATTTGCTGATAGCATCTGAGTGGTCATGCCAAGCTTTGTGTACGAAATGAGTATCTGTTGAGATTGAGTACACATTAACACCTAATTTTTGTAATTCATCATATTGGTTTTGAACGTCTTCTAATTCAGTTGGGCAAACGAATGAGAAGTCTGCTGGGTAGAATACTAAAACGTTCCAAGAACCTTTTAATGTTTCTTCTGAAACTTCGATGAACTCATCTTTTTTAGGATCATAAGCATTTGCTGTGAATGGTAAAATTTCTTTGTTAATTAATGACATAAAATACATCCTCCTAGAAATTAAAAAGTTTTTTTGATTAGAAAGCTAATCAGGATAGCTAAATTATCCTAATTATTTATTTATAATAATTCTAATCTCCTTGATTCCTATTATCACATTATCGTCAGAAATAGTCAATACTCGTGATTGTGTAAGTGGAATAATGCATAAAACACTGTAAATACTAGTGTATTAGAAATATTAACGACTTTTAGAATGTGTGTAAAGCAAAGAAATTCATAGGAAATTAACAATTATTTCTCAATATCAATTAGAGATTAATTTTCTCAATAAAGATGACTGATTATTAATCGCAATCTCTACAATAACGTTATACCCCGTTTCTGTCTCTATAATAACAGAAAGGGGTATTGTAACTTATTATTCAAATGTGACCTCAATTGAGCCTGGGTAACTATATTCTGCACGATACGTACCTTTTTCAGCTGGAACAGGTGGAACAAATGTACCAGAAGAAACAATTTGGCCTTTAAGCAGTTGTTTATCTTGTGATGCAAGTTTTTTAACTAACCATTTTAATGCTTCAATTGGATTACCTAGTACATCTGAAGAAACACCTGTCGCAATTTCTTCATTATCTTTTGTTAATTTTAAAGTGATATTTTCAAAGTCTTCATATGAGACACGATCAGCAGCTTCACCTAATGCGACTAAACCTGAAGCTGTGTTATCAGAAATTAAGTCGCCTAAAGTGAAGTTAGGGAACCAATCTTTATAGCGTGCATCTGGTATTTCAATACCTGGCGCTACTTTAACGCTGTTTAAGATATCTTCGTCTGATGCATCGGGACTAATATCATTTAATATCACGAACACGAGCTCAGGTTCGATAAGCGGTGCGAATAATTTGGATAATTGAACTGTTTCACCTGATTTTACAACTTTATCAGATAAAATTGTTCCGTAAGCCGGCTCATCTGTATTCGCGTAAGCTTGCGTTTCTGCACTGGTCATACTTACTTTGTAGCCTGCGATTTCACTGTTGTTTGCTTGTGTCAATTCACTGATTAAAGCATCTTGGATTTGATAGGCTACCGATTCGCTGATGCCATATTTTTCTGAAACGAAGTCAATCGGTTCATGATTTTGTTGTGCTTTAAACAATGCATTTACAATTTCTTTTTTGTATTGGACCATAGGTATCTCCCCTTATTCTGAATATTACTATTATTAGAATAACTTTTATTGTCTTAACTTTCAAAGCATTAAATTTTTATGACTTATGAAAAGAGGGTAAAATAAGAGTGCTAAAATCATTTGAAAGGTAGGAATGAAAATTCTATGTCAGATGTAATCGATCAAATTATGATGAAACACCACTCTGTAAGAAAATTTAAAAATGAACCTTTAAGTAAAGAAACGGTTAAAAAGTTAGTGGAAGCAGGCCAAAGAGCTTCTACATCAAGCTACTTACAAACATATTCTATTATTGGTATTACAGACCCTGAAATTAAAAAAGCATTGAGAGAAATTTCAGGTCAACCTTATGTAGAAGAAAGCGGCTATTTATTTGTCTTTGTGATGGACTATCACCGTCAAGATTTAATCAACAATGAAGTTGAGCAAAACTTACAAAGTTCATTTGAATCTGCAGAAGGCTTACTTGTCGGTACAATTGATGTTGCGTTAGTTGCACAAAATATTTCAATTGCGGCAGAAAGCTTAGGACTTGGTATGGTTTATTTAGGTTCATTACGTAATGATGTTGCTCGCGTGAAAGAGCTATTGAACTTACCTGAATATACATTCCCATTATTCGGAATGGCACTAGGTGTTCCTGCAGATGATGAAAATGGTTCACCAAAACCACGTTTACCATTTGAAGCTGTCTTCCATGAAAATGGATACAACCAAAACGATGACGAAGAATTAGGTTATATTAAAGATTATGACAAAGAAGTCAGCGCATATTACGACAAACGTACAAATGGAGAACGTAAAGAAACTTGGTCAGAACAAATTGCACAATTCTTAACAATGAAAGAACGTGCAGATATGTTAGACGAACTGCATAAGTCAGGTTTCATTAAAAAATAAGTGTTCATTCATCAGACACTTGATTAAAAGTAGAGAAATTAAAAAATCAGCCCTATCACGCTCACTTTAATTGTGAACGCGATAGGGCTGATTTATTTTACATAAAGCCTAATATTTAACTCGTACTTATAAGAAGTTGGCCTTCTTATCTCTTAATAGTCTGTACTTAAGTCATTATATTGATTTTCATTAAATTTCTTTTTATCCAAGTTGCCAGTTAATTTAGCACTGCCGACACCTGCGAGCATAGAGTCATTGACGTTTAATGCTGTACGACCCATATCAATTAATGGTTCTACTGAAATTAGCACACCAGCTAATGCGACAGGCAAGTTCAATGTTGAAAGTACTAAGATCGCAGCGAATGTTGCGCCGCCGCCAACACCTGCAACACCAAATGAAGAAATAATAACAACCGCAATGAGTGTCACAATAAACTGCAAGTTGACTTCAACATCTGCAACCGGTGCGACCATCACTGCTAACATTGCTGGATAGATACCTGCACAACCGTTTTGGCCGATAGATAAACCGAAAGATGCTGATAAGTTCGCAATACCTTCAGGTACACCTAAACGTGATTTTTGTGTTTGTACGTTTAATGGCAGGGCACCTGCACTTGAGCGTGATGTGAATGCGAAAATTAATACTTCAGCGACTTTACGAACATAGCGCCAAGGATTCAAGCCGAGGATGCTGACAATAATTAAATGAATGATGAACATCGTAATTAAAGCCGCATATGAGGCCAATACGAACTTACCTAATGTCCATAACGCTCCGAAATCACTCGTCGCAATGGTATTTGCCATAATGGCTAAGATACCGTAAGGCGTTAAACGTAAAACGAAAGTCACAACTGACATGATTACTGAATAGATAGCTTCAATTGCACGTTTTACGATATGACCATTTTCAGGTTGTTTACGTGCGACACGTAAATATGCGAAACCGATAAATGTCGCAAAAATAACTACAGCGATTGTAGATGTTGTACGTTGACCTGTGAAATCTAAGAATGGATTTCTTGGTAATAATTCTAAGATTTGTTGGGGTAGCGTACTTGCGGTCATATCTTTTGCTTTCTGAGCAAGTTCTGTACCGCGTGATTGTTCTGCACTGCCTAAATCAATAGATGAAGCATCTAATCCGAAGACAAGTGCTGAAATAATACCAATTGTTGCTGCGATTGCAACTGTTCCAATTAGGAACACAAAGATGTAGAAACCGATTTTCGCGAATTTTTCACCTAATTGAATTTTAGTGAAAGCTGCGACAATCGAAATGAAGATCAGTGGCATAACGATCATTTGAAGTAATGCGACATAACCATTACCTACAATGCCGAACCAATCTGTTGTAGTGGTTGTGATTTTAGAACCAGCACCATAAGCCAGGTGCATAATAGCGCCAAGTACAATTCCGATACCTAGTGCGGTGAAAACACGTTTTGAGAAAGAAACGTGTTTTTTTGCCATAACAAAAAGTCCAGCGAGAAGCAGAACGAAGATGACAATATTAAGAATAGTGAAACCCAATTGAATCAAACTTCCTTTCATAAATATTTATCTTAATAGCAAAAGATAAGACTTGATTTGAATTCAAATAACTGCTCAAAGAAGGAAGTTCATTTTATGATAACTGAACTTAGCAGATATGTATCAACTTTTTTATACAACAGTATAGGATAGTTGTAAAGTCCGTTTAAATACATAGTAAATATATCGTATATATAAGAAAGGGTCAATGGCGGTTTTTAACTGTTTCTTTAAAAATACTGTGAACAAAATAAAAAAATCCAACCCGAATTATCGGATTGGATTTGAATAGTGTTTAATTTACATACCGAATAAACGTGCGAAGAAACCTTTTTTCTCTTCTTTCTTATGATGTGGAACAGTAGGTTCATGTTGATTGTCAATCGGTATTTCTGGTTCAGGTGTTGTTGAATTTGGTGTACCTTGAACTTCTGTCTCAGGTGTTTCATTTTCTGATTTAGTTGTTTCAGATGCATCAACTTCTGGTTGTTCTGAAGTACTTTCAGATTTAACTGGTTCTGTTTGTGTCGGTTGTTCAGTTTCAGCTGATGCTGTGGCACCTTTATAATCAGAAAGCGGTGTTTCTGTAGTTTTTTGAGTTTGTTCTTCTGAAGATGTTGTTTCAGTTTTAACTTCTTCTGTTGAAGGTTTAGTTTCTTTGACTTCAGCAGTCTTAGCCACTTGTTCCTCTGCTTTAGGTTCAGTTTTAGTTTCAACAGTAGGTTGTGGTTGTGCTAAAACTTTTTCAGTATGAGATTTCATAGCTTCAGTGTTATCTTGAACTGCTTTTGCTTGATCTTTTTGTGCTGTTTCAATCGCTTTAAGTGTTTTTTCGTGTTGATCAAGCTTATCTGTCATTTGTTGTTGTAAAGTTTGTAAATCTTTTTGTTGTTGGTGCACTTGAGAAATCATTTGGCCTAGCATTTGACGTTCTTCACGCATCTTAGTGATGTCGTTATGTAAGTCACTTAATAATTTTGCGAAGTTTTGATCGCTAGGAAGTTGATTTTGATCATCCTCTTTAACAACAATTTGTAAGAAATCATTTTCTTTCTCTAATTCTTCGAAAGCTAAGTCGTAACTATTTGTTTGCTTAACTTTATCCGCAATCTCTCTGAATAACTCGATGTCTTCTTCTTGGAAGTCAGTTGCTTCACGACCACGGTATTCTGTTTTCTTTAAATGGTAACCGCGTTCTTCTAAATGTTGTACGATTTTACGTACTTGTTTCTCACTTAATTCGACGCGTTGGGCGAATTCTTTTGTTAGCATCTGATCTATATCCTTTCACTCTATGATTTTAAGTGGGACGTATGTCTTACGTCACACAAACGTTAGTCTAACCTCTATGTTAGTTTAACCCGATTTCCTTTTGATTTCAAGGGTTCTCACGATTTTCGAAGATCCATTTGTTCAAGTAGCGGATAAACGGTTTTGCGTGAAAGGTGATTTGCGAAAACATATTTTAAAATATAACAAGATTTAACACTAGTACCGTAAATGTCTTTAGTCAACGGAATGCGTGTGTGCAAGAATAATTTCAATGGAATTGGTTCGCCGCCTGGCTCTATAGCAGGACGAATATAATCGATTTCTCTTTGTTCTTCAAAGCCATGTTCTTTTAAGAAAAGGTGACGTTGCATAAGCAGATCTGCATCAGGTTCATCTAAAGAATCCGGAATCGGTAATGCTTCCATCATAAAGAAATTTACATCGCGGTCATGCACACGGTTGGCTAGATTATCCAATCCTTCTTGGAGCTTCTCTAATGTTTCAGTTAAATAACGTTCTCTTTCTGGTGTGTCTACAGCAACTAGATACATAATAAATGCTGCATTTGTAGTAGCTTCGTAGTGGCCCGTGGCAAAACTGACAACTTCATCGTTATCTAAACCGACTAAGAAGACGTAATCATTTTGGGTGCGTTTATTTTCAAGTGATTGTTTGAATACATGGTGTTTTTGTGACACATTTCCGAATTGATAGTTATCAAAGAGATTTAAAGCTGCCTCATACAATGGATCGGATGTTTGTTTCACTAATTTAAAGTCCATAGCGCTGCCCTCCCATTTTTCTTTTGATTATAGCATATTGATACACTGGGCTTATATGTAAATAAAAAAAAATCAGCAGACTAAGCTGCTGATTATCATGAATGCAAATTAAATTTCATATTCTTTATCGTGTTTATCTTTTTTTGGTTTCGTATTCGTCTTTGAACTCTTTTCGGCTGATATCATGTTTATCAGCAAGCACAACGATATTACCATTAAGTAATTCGCGTTTTAGAATTTGACGTTCTGTGTCTGATAAGTCGTATTGTAATAAGACTGCTTGTTCACCGTCTTCCCCAGTTAGAAGGCGAGCAATTCTGTCACTGAACGTTCCGCTTGTAGATTGCACTGTCATGTCCGTGCTTGCTATACTGCCAAGGTTTAATTTGTTTTTGCTGATAACTGAAATCTCGTCTTTGGTATACCCCTCATCTAATCTGCGTTTTAAAGTATCAAAAATTTCGTCTTGTGATGTAAGTACAGTAATGTTTGCCATGTTAAAGCTCCCCCTCTGTGAAATATGTTTAATGTTATAATGTATACCCTTTTTTTATATAATTGAACCATCTAAATTATACTATTATACGGCTAAGCTATCAAATAAATATAAGAAAATTCACACTATTATCAACGCAAGGACGTATTTTCTTCGATGCACAATTAGATTTTATGGAAATATGATGAATTAAGTTTCAGTTATTGAAATAAAGCTTGAAATTTGATATTATCATTAAATAATTTACCTTACTCATATAATCTAGAGAATTAGGCTTTAGAAGTTTCTACCATGTCGCCTTAACGACATGACTATGAGTCACTGATACAATACAACACAATGGTGCTTTCAAAACAAACGGGTAGACACGTGTTCATTCTACAATATAAGTTGAGGACTATTTGGGAGATGGGACTTATATTTTAGTGTTCACAAACATCGAGCGATTAAGTTTTGAAACGCGGAGAACAATAACAGCTTCTCAAACCGTCATTTATAAGTTGCTTTGGCAACACGCTTGAAGGGGTTGAACTTGCGTTAACCACAGAAGGCGTCAACAAGAATGGTCTTATATCTAATAAATATAAGATGATTTAAATTGACCTCCTGACTCCAAAGTGAACTTCATATTGATAATGATGTGTATTGCCTGTGCCACTCATAGATCCTGAAACTCATAGAGTAGTTTGGGATTTTTTTTATACACAAATTTAGGAGGTTTGTTGACGTGGAAGCGTTGAAAAAGAAGGTTAAAGAAGACGGCGTCGTCATTGGCGAAAAAATCTTGAAGGTAGATGGGTTTTTAAACCATCAAATTGATGCAGTGTTAATGTATGACATTGGCGAAACATTTTATGAACAGTTTAAAGATCAAGGCATCACTAAAATCTTAACTGTTGAAGCATCAGGCATTGCGCCAGCTATTATGGCAGCATATCGTTTTGAAGTACCATGTCTTTTTGCGAAGAAGGCTAAGCCAAGTACTTTGGCAGATGGATTTTATCAGACAGATATTCATTCGTTTACGAAAAACAAGACGAATCGTGTCATTATCTCTGAAGAATTTTTAGGAGAAAATGATCGTGTATTGATTATCGATGACTTTTTAGCGAATGGAGATGCGGCACTTGGTTTGAATCGTTTAGTTGAACAAGCAGGTGCAGAAACAGTCGGTATCGGTATTGTCGTGGAAAAAAGTTTCCAACAAGGCCGTAAACGATTAGAAGAAGCTGGCTTAAAAGTTTCTTCGCTTTGCCAAGTCGCATCGCTTCAAGGCAACCAAGTAACTTTAGTAGGTGAAGGTGAAGAGAACGCATGAAGAATTTCATCTTGAGTCTACAACATTTACTTGCAATGTATGCAGGTGCTATACTTGTTCCAATTATCGTCGGGACGAGTTTGAAATTCACACCAGAACAAATCGCGTACCTTGTAACAGTCGATATCTTCATGTGTGGGGTAGCCACATTTTTAGAAGCGAATAGAGTAACGGGTACAGGTTTACCGATTGTTTTAGGGTGTACCTTTACTGCGGTTGCACCGATGATATTAATCGGCCAGACCAAAGGTTTGGACGTATTATACGGGTCACTCTTTGTATCAGGGATTTTAGTGGTCTTAATTGCACCTGTCTTTTCTTACGTTGTTAAATTCTTCCCACCTGTCGTAACAGGTAGTGTGGTAACGATCATCGGGATTAATTTAATGCCGGTTGCTATGAACTATGTAGCAGGTGGACAAGGGGCAAAAGACTACGGCGATATGAAAAATATCATTTTAGGTTTTTCAACGTTGTTGATTATCTTGCTTTTACAACGTTTTACACATGGTTTCTTAAAGTCTATTGCAATCTTAATCGGGTTGATTGCAGGAACTTTGCTCGCTGGTGCTTTTGGTGTTGTCGACTTGAATCAAGTTGGAACAGCACATTGGTTCGAGTTCCCGAAACCATTCAGATTCTCAGGCTTTGCGTTTGATATCGGTGCGATTTTAGTATTCTTTATCGTCGCATTAGTCAGCTTGATTGAATCAACAGGTGTATACACAGCGTTAAGTAAAATCACAGGAAGAACTTTGACGCGTAACGACTACCGCAAAGGTTACACTGCGGAAGGGCTTGCGATTGTGATTGGTTCTATCTTCAACGCATTTCCATATACTGCATATTCTCAAAATGTCGGTTTGGTTTCACTTTCTGGCGTGAAAAAGAATAATATCATCTATGGAATGGTCATCTTACTCTTAATTTGCGGTTGTATTCCAAAGTTAGGCGCGTTAGCAAATATTATTCCATTACCTGTACTCGGCGGGGCGATGATCGCGATGTTCGGTATGGTAATGGCTTATGGTGTCAGTATCTTAGGCAGTATCGATTTCAAGAAGCAGAATAACTTGTTAGTTATTGCTGTGGCTGTCGGTTTAGGAACAGGTATCAGTGCTGTTCCGGAAGCATTTAAAGCAATGGGCGAACAATTCGCTTGGTTAACACAAAATGGAATTGTACTAGGTGCTATCTCAGCAATCGTACTTAATTTCTTTTTTAACGGCTTAAAGTATCAACAAAACGAAGAAAATGTGAAATAATGTAATTAAAACAAATAATGGAGGCTGTATTCAATGTGGGAAAATAAATTTGCTAAAGAATCTTTGACGTTCGATGATGTACTGTTAATTCCAGCGGAGTCTGATGTATTACCTAAGGAAGTAGATTTAAGTGTTGAGTTATCAGACAGAATCAAATTGAAAATTCCAGTTATCTCAGCTGGTATGGACACTGTAACTGAGTCAAAAATGGCAATTGCTATGGCAAGACAAGGCGGTCTTGGTGTCGTTCATAAAAACATGAACATCGAAGATCAAGCTGATGAAGTACAAAAAGTTAAACGTTCTGAAAATGGTGTTATTTCTAATCCATTTTACTTAACACCAGAAGAAAAAGTTTATGAAGCTGAAGCCTTAATGGGTAAATACCGCATTTCAGGTGTACCGATCGTAGACAATAAAGAAGACCGCAACCTCGTTGGTATTCTCACAAACCGTGACTTACGTTTTATTGAAGATTTCTCAATCAGAATTTCAGATGTCATGACAAAAGAAGACTTAATCACAGCTCCAGTCGGCACAACTTTAGACGAAGCAGAAAAAATCTTACAAAAACACAAAATCGAAAAATTACCATTAACTGAAAATGGTAAATTAGAAGGACTTATCACTATCAAAGATATTGAGAAAGTTCACGAATATCCAAACGCTGCTAAAGACGCACAAGGCCGTTTATTATGTGCAGCAGCTATCGGTATTTCTAAAGATACTGACATCCGCGCAGAGAAATTGGTTGAAGCAGGTGTTGATGCATTAGTTATCGATACTGCACACGGTCACTCACAAGGTGTTATCGACCAAGTTAAACACATTAAAGCTAAATATCCAGAAGTAACAGTTATCGCTGGTAACGTTGCGACAGGCGAAGCTACAAAAGCATTATTTGAAGCTGGCGCAGATGTTGTTAAAGTAGGTATCGGACCTGGTTCTATTTGTACAACTCGTATTGTTGCGGGTGTAGGTGTACCTCAAATTACTGCAGTGTATGACTGTGCAACTGAAGCACGTAAACACGGCAAAGCGATTATCGCTGACGGCGGTATCAAATACTCTGGTGATGTTGTAAAAGCATTAGCAGCTGGTGGACACGCAGTAATGTTAGGCAGCTTGCTTGCAGGTACTGAAGAAAGCCCAGGAGAAACTGAAATCTTCCAAGGTAGACAATATAAAACTTACCGTGGTATGGGTTCATTAGGTGCAATGGAAAGTGGTTCAAATGATCGTTACTTCCAAGAAGATAAAACACCTAAAAAATACGTTCCAGAAGGTATTGAAGGCCGTATCGCATATAAAGGTTTATTACAAGACAACATCTATCAATTGATGGGCGGTGTGAGAAGCGGTATGGGTTATACAGGCTCTCACAACTTGAAAGAATTACGTGAAGAAGCAATGTTTACACGTATGGGACCTGCTGGTTTAGCAGAAAGCCACCCACACAATATCCAAATCACAAAAGAATCACCAAACTACTCAAGATAAAAGGAGAAACTGATTTATGGAAATGGCGAAAGAACAAGAGTTAATTCTTGTATTAGACTTTGGTAGCCAATACAACCAATTAATTACACGTCGTATTCGTGAAATGGGTGTGTACAGTGAGTTGCACGACCATGAAATTTCAATTGAAGAAATTAAAAATATGAATCCAAAAGGTATTATCTTATCAGGCGGACCAAACTCAGTTTATGAAGAAGGTTCTTACACAATTGATCCTGAAATCTTCAATTTAGGCGTACCTGTACTTGGTATTTGTTATGGTATGCAGTTAACAACAAAATTATTAGGTGGAAAAGTTGAGCGTGCGAATGAACGTGAATATGGTAAAGCAATTATCCACGCAAAATCTGATGAAATCTTCTTCGGTTTACCAGAAGAACAAACAGTATGGATGAGCCACTCAGATAAAGTGATTGAAATTCCAGAAGGCTTTGAATCTATCGCAGATAGTCCAAGCACGCCTTACGCAGCAATCGAAGATAAAGAACGTCGTATCTACGGTGTTCAATTCCACCCAGAAGTGCGTCATACTGAGTATGGTAATGACATTTTACGTAACTTTGTGCGTCGTGTATGTGATTGTACAGGCGAATGGACAATGGAAAACTTCATTGAAGTCGAAATTGAAAAAATCCGTGAAAAAGTTGGAGACCGTAAAGTGCTTTGCGCAATGAGCGGCGGTGTAGACTCTTCAGTTGTTGCAGTACTCTTGCATAAAGCAATCGGCGATCAATTAACTTGTATCTTCGTAGACCACGGTTTACTTCGTAAAGGCGAAGGCGACATGGTTATGGAACAATTCGGTGAAGGTTTCAACATGAACATCATCCGTGTGAATGCGAAAGATCGCTTCATGGATAAATTAAAAGGTGTGTCTGACCCTGAACAAAAACGTAAAATCATCGGTAACGAATTCGTATATGTCTTCGACGATGAAGCATCAAAACTAAAAGGTGTAGACTTCCTTGCTCAAGGTACGCTTTACACTGACGTCATTGAATCAGGTACAAAAACAGCACAAACAATCAAATCTCACCATAACGTAGGTGGATTACCTGAAGACATGCAATTTGAATTGATTGAACCTATCAATACATTATTCAAAGACGAAGTACGTGCTTTAGGTATCGAACTTGGTATTCCTGAACACTTAGTTTGGAGACAACCATTCCCAGGTCCAGGACTTGGTATCCGTGTTCTAGGTGAAATTACTGAAGAAAAATTAGAAATCGTCCGCGAATCAGACGCCATCTTAAGAGAAGTGATTCGTGAAGAAGGTTTAGAGCGTGAAATCTGGCAATACTTCACAGTACTTCCAGGCATGCGTTCAGTAGGTGTAATGGGCGATTACCGTACGTATGACTATACAATCGGTATCCGTGCCGTAACTTCAATTGATGGTATGACAAGTGACTTTGCGCGAATCGACTGGGAAGTCTTACAAAAGATTTCAAGTCGTATCGTTAACGAAGTAGATCACGTCAACAGAGTAGTCTATGACATTACTTCTAAGCCACCAAGCACAATCGAATGGGAGTAACCAGTCTGAATATATAAAACGAAAACCCTTTAACCGCAATGGTTAGAGGGTTTTTTAAGAATACTTTACTTTTAAAATCAACACGAATTCTCAAAAGTGAATGTGTATATTATAATTTAGGTAACAAATATGATGCTAACATGATAAACACCGATCCCGATAACTATTCGCAGTAGTTACCGGGCTCTATTTAGGTGTATTGGCTATGCCGTTGCTTTTTAATACGATTATTAGCCAATAGGAAAATAACGTGATTGTTACCCCTGAAGGTCAAGTAAATACATATGGATTGGGTGTAAGCAGTCTAACCCCTTTTAATAGTGATAGTTAGAGTTTTTTCATTGCCTTATAGACAAATATAAAAGGAAAAATGGCTTAAAGCAATTTGGGTGTTTGATAATCTTAAGCTCTTTTTAAGCAAACTTCTCTTTATTGAGGTATAATTATTATACTTAAATAAAGAGAGGTACATTATGAACTTTCATCAATCAACAATCAAACATGTTAATCGAATCGAAATAAATGTTGCAGATATAAAACGCCAAACCGATTTTTACAATCATATACTGGGTCTTAAAGTTATCTCATCCACACCGACACAAACAGTTTTAGCAGTAGGTACGGATGGTCATGAAGTTGTCTTAAAACAACTAGATAATGGACGCTTTGCGAGTAAGACAGAAGCAGGATTATTCCATATCGCGTTTCTATTAAGTGATGTTAAGCAACTTGGAGCGCTCATTAAACATCTTTCAGATGAAAAGATACCGATTGCTGGGGGAGATCATCTCGTCAGCGAAGCGATTTATTTTAATGACTTAGAAGGTAATGGTATAGAAGTTTATACCGATCGTCCATCTGAGTTATGGCAATGGCAAAATGAACTAGTAGTAATGGATACGTTACAACTAGAAGTCACGCGTATTTTAACTGAAGCAAAAGGTGCAAAATGGGAAGGTATGCCTGCAGATTCGAAAATAGGACACCTTCATTTAAAAACGCATGATTTAAGTGCCTCAAGTGAATTCTATCTACAATTAGGATTTCAAGTTGCGTCTGCATTACCACAAGCATTATTTTTATCTGATCAAAAATATCATCACCATATAGCTATTAACACTTGGCAGTCGAACCAACCGCTAAAAGATGCTGAAAAGACATATGGATTGACTGCATTTAATATTGTAGACGCCAAAAAAGGCATAGAAAAATATAAAACACCTGAAGGATTAAATTTAAGTATCCAAGCATAATCAAATGAATCAAATGAATAAAATTAGAAACCTCTTAAAATGGAGGTGCCTCCTAATTGATTTTGAGAATTTTAACAACCACTGAAGGTTAGAGTAACTCTATGAAAAATAATGATGTTTTTGGACTTTTGTTATAATCGCGCTATGGATTAAGTGTTCATTTTTATGAATGCGTGAGCTATGGTGCGATTTTTCTTTATAATTCATAGACAATCAACCGTTAAGGTCAGTAAAGCATTGAGAAAAGCGTAAAATCACATATCAATAAAAAAGTTTTGAATACATTATGTTATATCTGTTATGTTCATGAATTATTATTATAAATGCGCTTATATTGTGTATGTTGATGTTTTTAAATCGTAGTTAATAACTAGGATTAGCGAGTTGTTTTGAAATTTCGTGAATAAGTACTTTATAAAAATTATTAGAAAATTCATACTATAATGAAAATAACATTTGCTTTCGTGCGCTAAAAGGTATAAGCTTGAATGAACACATGTAAAAAGGGGCTGTGCAAAATAGATATATTAATCGGTACAGGTTTATTGTTACTTATTTTAGTATTTTTCACTGTGTTCACGTATTATGCGCCAGATGGGCGTGCAGTCATGGGGGCTTTAGCAACAGCAGCAATCGCAACATTCTTAGTTGAGGCGTTGCAAGGGTTTGTATTGGGAGATATTTTCGATATTAAGTTTTTAAAGGAAACGGGTAGTCTAGCTGGGACATTGAGTGGGGTCATTGTCGCATTCCTAGTCGCATTATCGAGAAAGATCAATCCACAAAACTCAGCGTTGCTTGCGGTCGCATTTGCGGAAATCGGGCTGATTCCTGCATTGTTTGCGGCTTATCTGATGTCGTTTGTGATTCGCTTTATTGAAAAGAAAATTACAAACGGTATGGACTTTATTATCGTAGTATTATTCTGTATTCCAGTTGGACGATTGTTAGGGGTTTGGTTCACGCCACTAGTCGATGGTTCATTATTGAAAATCGGCGGTATTATCGATGTGGCGATGAATACAAGTCCATTGCTGATGGGTCTGATTCTTGGTGGTATTGTGACAGTTGTTGGAACATCACCACTAAGTTCTATGGCATTAACAGCAATGTTAGGCTTAACAGGTGTACCAATGGCAGTTGCGGCGTTAACAGCGTTTGCGTCTAGCTTTATGAATACAACGTTACTACATCGTTTGAAAATCGGTAACTTGAAATCAGTTATTTCTATTGCGATTGAGCCACTGTCAAAAGCAGACTTAGTGTCTTCTAATCCAGTGCCAATCTATGTGACGAACTTTATCGGTGGAGGACTAGCTGGTATGGTCATTGCTTACTCGGGGTTAGTCAATGATGCGCCAGGTACAGCAGCACCGACACCAGGTATTCTCGTTATGTTTGGTTTCAACCCAGCACTCGACGTATTAAAA
Source organism: Staphylococcus sp. HMSC072B07 (assembly GCF_001815505.1). Lineage (NCBI taxonomy): Bacteria > Bacillati > Bacillota > Bacilli > Caryophanales > Staphylococcaceae > Staphylococcus > Staphylococcus sp. HMSC072B07. Next base: position 25,889 of record NZ_KV820899.1, read on the forward strand.
TACGCAGCCATCGCAGCTGCAATTTGTTTCATTGTCGGTTGGGTAATGTCATATGTATTTAGAAACTATCCAATCCGTAACAGTGAAGTGACGGGTTATAAATCTAAAATCATAGAAAACAAAGCTAATCCAACAGTGAATGAAGCATAGAAATAAAGAAACAACACACTAAAGGGACATACCTGATGTGTGTTGTTTTTTTAGTGCTAAAAATGACACGAACTATTAAGCTTTAATAGAACAATACGCCTATTCCAATTCCAATGAGTACGATTGCCCATGAAGGTAGTTTGAAATAAGCTAATAAGACAAATAATATCGTTGCGAATGTGAAATCTAAAGGTTGTTTAACCGTAGAAGTCCAAATAGGTTGGTAGAAAGCCGAGATTAAAATACCAACCACACCTGCGCTGATCCCTTTCAAAAAGCCTCTGGCATAAAGGTTGGACTTAAAACTATCCCAAAATGGCAAGACACCAAACAACAGTAAAAAGGCAGGTAAAAAGATTGCGAATGTCGCAAGCAACCCTCCTAGAACGCCTCCGATATTTGTGCCGATATAAGACGCAAAAGTGAATAATGGGCCAGGCACAGCTTGTGCTGCCGCATAACCTGTAATGAACTGATCAGAAGAAATCAATCCTTGCGGTACAAACTCCTTTTCTAACAGTGGCAACACGACGTGGCCGCCACCAAAAACAAGTGAACCAGAACGATAGAAACTGTCGAACATTTTAATCCATATATTTTGAGTGGTTGCGCTTAAGATAGGCAATACAACAAGCAAAGAAACAAATAACGATAAAGAGATAATCCCTAATCTTTTAGGTAAATAGAACACTTTAGAATCAGCGTCTGGCGTTGATGTAGGCTTAAGGAATAAGACACCATATAAGCCAGTTATAGCCAGCGCAACCACTTGAATATAAATACTATTGATCAATAATGAGAGTGCTAACACAAACATAGCCAATGCGATGGTTGTTTTCGTATTAGTTAATTTCTTGCCCATACCAATAATTGCTTGTGCCACAATTGCGACAGCAACAAGTTTCAATCCTTGCATCCAAGTAAAGTGTGTATCCCCATTCACAAATAAAGTTGAAAATAACATTAAAACAATCACTGAAGGCATAGTGAATCCTAGAAATGCGAGAATACCACCGAATACACCACCTCTGATGGTACCTATACCGATACCGACTTGACTGCTGGCAGGGCCTGGAAGAAATTGGCATAACGCGACTAAGTCAGAGTACTCTCTTTCATCCAACCATTTTCTTTTCTTCACATATTCATCATAAAAATAACCTAAATGCGCTGTAGGTCCACCAAAGGACATCAAACCAAGTTTTAAAGCTACAGTAAAAATGGTGAAATAATGAGACATAGGCAACTCCTTATATAAATTAGCATCAACTTATAGATTTTGCGTTAGTCTTCATTATATTTCGAAATGCGTAAAGGTGATGTATGGATTTTGTAAAGTTTATGAATGACATGTATTTGAGTTTTATGATCAATTCTATAGTATCTCTATATCAAAAGGATACTAAGAAGGGTTGTTCGTCTTCTGTTAAACATAAACGAATGCGTTCTGTGAAATTCCCCCAAGTGACCTTTTGCATGACTTCTTCATAAGTAAAGAATCCAACTTCTAAACTTTCATCGCTAGTCGTAAGTGTGCCGTCAATGTAGATTCCTTTAAATAAATGATTGATGATACTGTGTTCAGTATTTTGAAAGACACCACAGTATGTCGTGAGTTTGATGGTGACGCCGGCTTCTTCTTTCACTTCACGAATGACACCCTCTCGAATGGTTTCACCATTTTCAATTTGCCCGCCAGGAATTTCCCAGCCACGCAAAGGACTTTTGATTAAAAGTATTTTATTCTCATCATTTGTGACCACACATGAAGCGGAAACAATATGTTTTGGGGTCATCTTAATCCTCCTAGAGTTGTGTTATTGAATGATACTCGTTAAAAGTGAACAGCTAGTGTCTAAAAATATGTAAAAAATAATTTATAGTTAATAATTAGTTAATTCAATTGTAGTGTATATCTGTTTTATAATAAAAGCATGTAAATTAAAGGAGACAACAACGATGAATTTTAAACAATTTTTACTGACAGGCCTCGCAAGTGTATTACTTGGATCAGCAGGTGCACATGTATTTTCATATCAAGCAGAAGCTGCCCAATTCGGCGCACACGAATTTCGTGATTACAGCGTACAACCTAAAGAAAACTTGAAAAACTTATTGAACGCGAGTCACTATTATAAAGACATGGCGAAAGAATCAGGTGCAACATTCTACCAGAATAAATTAAACCAAGCGATTTATTTTGCTAAGAAACAACAAAAGTCTAATAATGATTCACAAGTTGTGACAGCAATTAATCAACTTTCAGCTATCTATAATGAGGTATTTCAATTGCATTTGCAAACTGAAAAAGGCAGTGCCGACATCTTAAGTAAAAAAGCAGAACTACAAAACCTAATTGTAAAAGCAAACCATTTATTAACTGAAAGTCATCTTTCAATGAATCAAGATGAAGCGCAGCTAAAACAAACTGCTGCGCAAGCACAAGCTGTATTAAACCAAACAGCACCAGACTTTGAATTAGTGAATGCGATTAACGCAGTTCAACAACACATTCAAAATGTAGAGTCATATCAGGCATTTGTAGCACATCATTAATAAAGATATAAGCGATAGAACACAGTAATCTCTATAGGGTTGCTGTGTTTTTTTATGTTCAGTTTTTTGACTGAGGGGTATATAGGTAAACATAACTACACATATGAGAGACAACATCCAAGGGGGGAATGTTATGTCTAAGGCATTATCGATTATTGTTCCTGTATATAATAAATCTCAGTTTTTACAACAATGTGTATCATCTATTGATGAGTTAAAGTTGAATCATGATGAGATAGAAGCCATCTTTGTTGACGATGTTTCAACAGATGACTCATTGGAACAATTAAAACAGTTTGAACAAACGCGTGATTACATGCGTGTTATAGAGTTAGAAGTAAACAGCGGCAGTCCAGCTAAGCCGAGAAATGTGGGGATGGAAGCGGCTGAAGGCACTTATATTACGTTCTTAGATGCAGATGACTGGTTAGATACAGAAGGTTTTCCGAAGTTGCTTGACCAAGCTTTAACTACAGAGAGTGATATAGTGTTCGGTCAAAGTTTAAAACATAAGGACCAGTCTGTGAGCCAAATTGCGCGCTTTAGTGCTTATACAAAAGAAGAAGGACTTGTGCCTTACGAAATTGATAAAATCTTTCGTGCCGTCGGTCCACCTGGAAAAATAATAAAACAATCAGTGATTCAAGATCATCATCTTTATTTTGAACCGATGAAATACGGAGAAGATAAGCTGTTCTTTACCGAAGTAATTGCGCACGCTAAAACAGCCGCTATGAATGATATCGTGGTCTATCATGTGAATCGATATGGTGCGAATCAATCATTGGTCAGTGAAACAGATATTTTTGAAAAAACAGCTTTTAATTTAGAAGTGTTAAAGCAGTTGTTAGATTTAGACATCCCGGAGACTGCACGCAAACATGCGATCAGTCGAATAGTAGAAATGGATTATTTATCACGCTTATTCATGAATCGTCGCTTCTTAAAAAGCGCAGAGAAAAATAAATTCTATGAAGCTTTTGATCAGTTAGTTTCAACTTTAGACCAACATGACTTAGATATTAAAGATTACTTGACTGAACCGAAATATGAAAAAGTATGTGAATGCTTATTAAATAGCGATAAAGAAAAAGTAGAAGCGTTGATTACTTTATTAAGCGAAGGTATACGAGCACCACATTATATTGCAGACGGATTAGTATATTATCATTTGCCGGAAGACTTGCACACCGTTGAACCCTTATACGAACCCTTCTATGCGGTCTATAGCGGCACACATCTTAAAGATAATCAGTTCTATGAGGTTATTACGTTATATAAAGAAGATTCGACAGAAGTCGACGCAGTGCATTTGGTGAAGCTTTCTGATGAATCCGTTACGCAGGAAGTAACGTTTGAGCAGCAAGACAATCAACTCTGGATACCTTCAGATGCATTAAACGTAGATTTCGATTTTAATCTGCAAGTTATTTATGATCACTACAAACCATTTTTAGTACACATGATGTTGCCAAGCATTACGGAAAATCATGCTTTAAAACGTCAAGGTCAGAAAGTAGAATACGTTTCAACACAACAAGAACAAGCATCATCAGCTGAACCTAATGAGGTGGATATTACTAAATATTATGCAGAAAACCCAGGGAAAGTATGGGCGACTAAGAAGTTTAAAGTGTATGGTGATACTGAATTTACACAAGAACAAGCTCAATCTATGGAAGTCGGTGAGGTGTTTAATGTATCAGAGATACAGTATTCTAAAAAAGGGACACCGCGATTAGTATTAGAGGATGGGAACGTGATTACTGCGAATAAAAAGTTTGTCGAACAGTTAGACAGTGATCTGTCTGAACATTATATTGTAGACTGGCCAATCACGATTCAAGTCATTAAAAAGTGTAAAGCTTATGAAGATCGTAACTTTAAAACTGAAGCAGAATTCCAACCGAAGTTAAATGACACGATAGAAATAGATAAAATTGTGTGTTCTTCTAAAGGGACACCGCGTTTAAAAACAAAAGCGGGTTATTTTATCACCGCAAATCGAGATTTTGTGCAGGTTGTAAAGTAAGAAGAAGGGATGAAAATCTCTTCTTCTTTTTGTTTGGATAACGTGGTAATGCGTTAAAGTATCATTAATTATTTTAAAGAAATCGGTTATGAATAGTATAAAATAACGTATATTGCTAGAAGGTTATTAAGTTTGTGAAATTATTATAAATATTGTTGACAGGGGATAGAGAAAACGGTAAGATTCAATACATAATTATTTTCTGACAATTCGAATATCATTGTATCAATTTGAATTGTAGGGTGCTATATCTATATACTATGAGGGGAGAGTATTTTATTGACTTCTAAAATTACTTATACAGACTTCACCTCAGACCCTTTTGAATCATTAGATGTTTCAGATGAAACAAAAGGTGCGTATCATGTTCTGAAATGGGCATATGATACTTACGGAGATGAAATTGTATATGCTTGCAGTTTCGGAGCAGAGGGCATCGTTCTGATTAACTTAATTTCGCAAGTAAAACCAGACGCACGTATCGTCTTTTTAGACACGGGTCTCCATTTCGATGAAACGTACGATTTAATCGACCGTGTTAAAGCAAAATATCCTAAATTGAACATTGTTATGAAGAAGCCAGATTTAACACTTGATCAACAAGCTCAAGAATATGGCGGTAATCTTTGGCGTAGAGATCCAAACCAATGTTGTTATATCCGTAAAGTTAAACCGCTTGAAGAAGTATTAACTGGCCAAACAGCTTGGGTATCAGGATTGAGACGTGAACAATCTCCAACAAGACGCAACACAAACTTTGTGAATAAAGACGACCGTTTTGAATCTATTAAAGTTTGTCCGTTAATCCATTGGACTTGGGATGATGTATGGGATTATATTAAATCGAATGATTTACCTTATAATGCTTTACATGATCAGAACTATCCAAGCATCGGATGCGCACCATGTACTTCACCTGTTTTTGAAGGCGGCGACTCTAGAGAAGGCAGATGGCAAAACAACATGAAAACTGAATGTGGTTTGCACATCGGACGTAAATCTTAATTTGAAAGTTACAATTAATTTTTTTGTATATAATTCCTAGTGGATATGTTGGAATTTTTAAAGCACAATGACTATACTTGAATTAAGTGTAGATATTTTTTTAGTTTCAATTCCTACTAAAAAACTAAGGATAAAATCTATCATATGGGGGGAAGACACTTGAATTTATCAGCAACAAATAGTCCGTTCAACGATGAACAGGCGCAACTCATTAATCAAGCGTTATCAACATTATCAAATGACCAGAAGCTCTGGCTTAGCGGTTATTTAACGGCACATCTCCAAGATGGCACAGCAACACAAGCACCTGCTTCTAGCGCAGCAGCAACGCAGGCACCAGCAGCACCAGCGCAACAACAAGCTGTAGAACCACGCAAAGTCACTGTATTATTTGGTTCTGAATCTGGTAACGCACAGTGGGTGGCAGAATTACTCGAAAGTAAATTAAAAGAAAACGATTTTGATGCCACATTAACTGAAATGGACCAATATAAAACGAAAGATTTAAAAAATGTTGAAGACCTACTTATCGTGACGTCAACACACGGTGAAGGCGATCCACCGGATAACGCATTATCTTTCTATGAATTCTTATACGGACGTAAAGCACCTAAATTAGAAGGCGCACGCTTCTCAGTACTTGCTTTAGGTGACCAATCTTATGAGTTCTTCTGTCAAACAGGTAAAGACTTTGATGCACGCTTAGAAGAGTTAGGCGCTGACCGTATTTTACCGCGTGTCGATTGTGATATTGACTTCGAAGAACTCGCTAATGAATGGATTGAAAACATTATTAATGAGTTAGGTGATCAAGAAGTAAAGCAAGTGGTTCAAGAGGCACAAGATGCGCCTGTTGAAGATGCTTCTGGACCCATTTACTCAAGAACATTTCCTTACGAAGCAGAAGTCTTAGAAAATATTAATTTAACTGGTCGTGGTTCTGATAAAGAAGTTCGCCACCTTGAATTATCATTAGAAGGTTATGGCGATGACTACGCACCAGGCGATTCCATTAATATCTTACCTGAAAATGATCCAGAACTTGTGGATGAAATTATCGATATGCAAGATTGGGTGGCAGAAAAAGATATTACTGTGAATACACAAGGTGACAAAATGTCGTTAGAAGAAGCATTGACGTCATACTTTGAAATCACAAAATTAACGAAACCATTAATCGAAAGTGCAGCACAGCTCTTTGATAATGAAGACTTATTAGATAGAGCCTCTGATAGTGAATGGGTGAAAGATTATATCTACGGTCGTGACTTAATAGACTTATTGAATGATTTCCCTACAGAGTCACTACAACCGAACCAATTACATCAAGTCTTAAGAAAAATCCCTGCACGCAGTTACTCTATTTCAAGCAGTCATAAAGCAAATGAAGATGAAGTACACATTACAGTATGTGCAGTACGTTATGAAGCACATAATCGTAAACGCTCAGGTGTCTGCAGTGTACAACTCGCAGAACGTGTAGAGCCGGGCGATAAATTAAAAGTATACTTGAAGAAAAATCCTAACTTTAAATTCCCATTCGATGAGAACACACCAGTCATCATGATTGGACCAGGTACAGGTATCGCTCCATTCCGCAGTGTCTTACAAGAACGAGAAGAATTGGATTTAACAGGTAACACATGGTTGTTCTTTGGTAACCCACACTTTACAACAGACTTCTTATACCAAACCGAAATTCAAGATTGGTTGAAGAGCGGTGTGTTAGAAAAAGTAGATTTAGCCTTTTCACGTGATCAAGAAGAAAAACGTTATGTTCAGCATTTAATCGATGAAAACAGTGCAGAATTTTATGAATGGTTAAGAAATGGCGCAGCAATTTATGTCTGCGGCGATGAAAAACACATGGCGAAAGATGTACATCAAGCCATCATTCATGTATTGGAAAAAGAAGGCGGCTTATCTGAAGAAGAATCAGAAGAGTACCTATCAGAATTGAAAAAAGAAAAACGCTATCAACGTGACGTGTATTAATTTTTGAGGAGGCAAATTATGGCTGAGAATAACAATGATTTATATAAAGGCTTAGATGATTTAGAACGTAATAAAGGCGAAAGCAATTATTTGCGCGGTACCATTGCACAGGGTTTAAAAGACCCTGTGACTGGTGCAATCGCTGATGATGATACCAAGTTATTAAAATTCCACGGCAGCTATATGCAAGATGACCGTGACTTACGTCAAGAACGACGCAAACAAAAATTAGAACCTCTTTACGCATTTATGATTCGTGTACGTATCCCTGGAGGCCGTGTTTCCACGGATCAATGGTTGAAGCTAGATCAATTGGCAGATGATTATGCAGGTGAACAAATTCGTTTAACCACACGTCAAACCGTACAGTATCACGGGATTTTAAAACGCAACTTAAAAAAATCAATGCAAGCGATTAACGCAGCTGTACTTGATTCAATCGCAGCGTGCGGTGACGTCAATCGTAATGTCATGTGCAACCCTAATCCCTACCAATCTGATGTGTATAGTGAAATAAATGATTATGCGGATAAAATCAGCGGACATTTATTACCGAAGACAACAGCGTACCATGAAATTTGGTTAGACGGTGAAAAAATCATCGATTCTAAACAAGAAGATCATGAACCTATGTACGGTAAAACATACTTGCCGCGTAAATTTAAAATCGGTATTGCGTTACCACCTTCTAACGATATTGATGTCTATTCACAAGACATCGGCTTAATCGGTATCGTTGAAAATGATGAATTAACCGGCTTCACAGTAACTGTCGGCGGCGGTATGGGCAGTAAGCATGATGATTTAAGAACACATCCTCAAGTCGGTAAAGTATTAGGTTATATTCCTAAAGAAACAGCACCGGAAGTTTGTGAGAAAATCTTAACGATTCAACGTGATTTCGGTGACCGTGCAGACCGTCAACAAGCGCGTTTCAAATATACAGTGGAACGTAAAGGCGTGGATTGGATTCGTGAAGAATTAAATCGTCGTTTAGGCTGGGAAATCGAAGATGCGAAACCATTTGAATTTGACAGTAACGGTGACCGTTTAGGTTGGGTTGAAGGTTCAGGTAAGTATCACTATACATTATTCATTCAAAATGGTCGTATTAAAGATACAGAAGACTTTAAGTTGAAAACAGCGATTAAGAAATTAGCGCAAACACATAAAGGTGAAATTCGCATGACACCGAACCAAAACCTGATTTTTGCGAATGTTGAGAAAGAAGATAAAGCCGCTATTGATGCGATTATCGAAGAGTATGGTTTAACAGACGGCAAAAATTACAGTGGTTTACGTCGTAACTCTATGGCTTGTGTGGCCTTTCCGACTTGCGGGCTTGCGATGGCAGAGTCAGAACGTTATTTACCTTCTTTAGTGACTAAAATTGAAGACATTTTAGATGAATTTGGTTTACGAGAAGAAGAAATCACGATTCGTATGACAGGTTGCCCGAACGGCTGTGCACGTCCTGCATTAGCTGAAATTGCTTTTATTGGTAAAGCACCTGGTAAATATAATTTCTATTTAGGCGGTAGCTTTATCGGTGAACGTTTGAATAAATTATATAAAGAAAATATCGGAGAAGCGGAAATTTTAGAAAGCTTACGTCCAATTTTAGAACAATACAGTAAAGAGCGTGAAACAGGGGAACACTTCGGTGACTTTGTAGTACGTAAAGGTATTGTAGAAAAAGTTACAGATGGTCGTGACTTCAGATAAGCAGTAAGCATTACCTCAGAAAGTGACGTATCTACGCACTTGGATACGTCCTTTCTCCAGTAATGCTCAACATCTATTTAAATAAAACAAAGAGGTGATCGAATGGGAAAAGTATATATCGTAGGCGCAGGTCCCGGAGATCCGGATTTAATCACAGTAAAAGGTGTCAAAGCTATAGAACAAGCCAATGTGATTCTATATGATCGCCTCGTTAATAAGGCCTTATTGCAATACGCAAAGCCGAATACAAGATTGATTTATTGTGGGAAAGACCCGAGTGGTTTATCAATTCCTCAAGTAGAAATCAATGCATTAATGGTGAGTTTCGCACGTAAAGGTCTTACTGTAACAAGATTAAAAGGCGGAGATCCTTTCTTGTTCGGTAGAGGTGGAGAAGAAGCGGAAGTTCTGGCAGAACATCACATCGCTTTTGAAATTGTACCTGGTATTACCTCAGGTATCGCCGCACCTGCTTATGCAGGTATCCCAGTTACACATCGAGACTATAGTTCTTCTGTCGCATTTGTGACAGGTGTTAATAAAGAGAAAACGTTAAAAGAAGATTATTGGAAACATTTAGCATTAGGTCCTGAAACACTGTGTATTTACATGGGGGTCAGCAGGTTGCCTGAAATCTGTCGCTTGTTAGTGCAACATGGCAGACCGAAAGATACACCTGCCGCATTGGTTTATCAAGGAACAAGCGGAGTTCAACAAACTGCAGTCGGTACTTTAGAAACCATTGTTGATGTCGCAAAAGATTTTAAAAATCCATCGATGATTGTAATCGGTGAAGTCGTACAATTACGTGAGAAAATCAGCTGGTTTGAATCTGTTTCAGCCCAAGCAGCAGCGCATCAATAAATGTGTCATTCCGACAAGCAAGACATATTAAGTTCATTTTTTTAACTTTAATTCCTTGTAAACTGATAAGAATAGTATTATCTGTGTGCTACACAACATAAATAATATGAAAATTCTAACAATCAAAACTTGATTATTGAAAGAAAGGAGCAAAGACAATGAAAAAACTATTAATTATTGCCTTCGTAGGGTTTTTTGCACAATTGGTTGACGGTTCCCTCGGCATGGGCTTCGGCGTAACATCATCATCGATTTTGTTATCGCTTGGTTTAGCACCAGCCATTGTATCAGCGACAATCCATTTTTCTGAAATTGCGACAACAGCAGCATCAGGTGTTTCGCACATGTCATTCTCTAACGCAGATAAGCGTTTAATACTGAAATTAGCGGTGCCGGGATCGATGGCAGCTTTCATTGGTGCAGCGGCAGTCAGCCATCTGCATGCAGGTTTAGTTAAGCCTGTCGTTGCTTTGTTCCTGATTACCATCGGTATTTATATTTTAGTTCAATTTGCGTTTAAACGCGGACAAACTAAAAAGCTGACAAGAGGGTCAGAGTTGAGTAATAAATTTATGTTTCCGCTTGGTGCGACTGCTGGATTTTTAACAGCTATCGGTGGAGGCGGCTGGGGACCAGTCAATACTTCTGCATTACTTGCACGTCGTGATATCAATGTTCGTCATGTTATCGGCAGTGTATCTATCAGTGAGTTTTTCGTAACGATTGCAGCGTCTATCAGTTTCTTGATTTTCTTACCTCTTCATTTAATTAATTGGGGATTGGTTCTGGCATTAAGTGTCGGCGGCGTTGCGGCTGCACCATTTGCGGCATGGCTCGTTAAGATCATCCCAGTGAATGTCTTAGGTATTTTTGTCGGCGGTTTGATTATCTTTACCAACAGCAATACTTTGTTGAACGCATTTGGTGCACCGGGTGAAGCGATTGCTTTCGTAAGAGTCGCAGTGGTTATTGGTTGGTTTGCATTATTGTTTGTCATTTTGCGCAAAGAAGGTAAATTATCGAACTTTTTTCACAAAAAAGAAGCAAATAAAGTAGGAAGAGTAAAACAATAAGAGGAGATGAGTTAAATGGCTACAACAACACAAATTTTAGAACATACGAACACACCGCATGGTGGTAAGTTAATTAATCGTCAACTTGAAGGAGCAGAACGTGAAGCATTAATTGAAGCAGCAGAAGCTTTTAAAACATTAACGTTAAACGCATGGAGTTTATCCGACTTAGAATTAATCGCAATTGGCGGTTTCAGTCCATTAACAGGATTTATGGGAGAAGCGGACTATCAAAACGTCGTTGAAAACTTACATCTTGCAGATGGAACGTTATGGAGTATTCCAATTACTTTACCAGTTAATGAAGCAGAAGCGGACCAATATGAAATTGGAGAACAGATTGCGCTTTATGGAGAAGATCAACAGTTATACGGTGTCTTAACTTTAGAAGAAAAATATACGTATGATAAAGAAAAAGAAGCACAAAATGTTTATGGAACGACAGAAGAAGCTCATCCAGGCGTCAAAAAAGTATATGACAAAGGTAATGTGTATCTAGCAGGTCCGATTCAATTAGTAAATCGTCCAGACCATAGTGAGTTTGAAGAATTTGAATTAGATCCGATTGAAGTACGTCAAATGTTCCATGATTTGGGATGGAAAACAGTCGTAGGTTTCCAAACACGTAACCCAGTACATCGTGCACATGAGTATATCCAAAAAAGTGCGTTAGAAACAGTTGATGGTCTCTTATTGAATCCATTAGTAGGGGAAACAAAGTCTGATGATATCCCAGCGGATGTTCGTATGGAAAGTTACCAAGTGATTTTAAAACACTATTATCCAGAAGATCGTGCACGCTTAGCGATTTATCCAGCTGCGATGCGTTATGCAGGACCGCGTGAAGCGATTTTACATGCGATTGTGCGCCAAAACTATGGTTGTACACATTTCATTGTAGGACGTGACCATGCAGGTGTAGGTGACTATTATGGTACATATGAAGCGCAAGAGTTGATTACGAAATATCAAGAAGAGTTGGGTATTCATATTTTAAAATTTGAACATGCTTTCTATTGCACGAAGTGCGGTAATATGGCGACAGCGAAAACGTGCCCGCATGGTGCAGAACATCATGTGCATTTAAGCGGGACAAAAGTCCGTGAAAAATTACGTAATGGAGAATCTTTACCGAAAGAATTCTCACGTCCTGAAGTCGCTGAAGTGTTAATTCGCGGTTTACGCAGACATAGAGAACAAAATGAGGAGGCGTAACGATGACAAAATCTCAAAACATTACATGGCATGATTCAGAAGTAACGAAAACAGAACGTCAAGCTCAAAATGGCCATAAGAGTGTAGTCCTATGGTTCACTGGTTTATCCGGTTCAGGTAAGTCTACCATCAGTGTCGCTTTAGAAAAAGCATTATTCGAACGTCGTATTCATGCGTATCGTTTAGATGGGGATAACATCCGTCATGGTTTAAATAATAACCTCGGTTTCAGTCCAGAAGACCGTAAAGAAAATATCCGTCGTATCGGTGAAGTCAGTAAATTATTAGCAGATGCAGGACTGATTACATTAACGGCGTTCATCTCACCTTATCGTGAAGATCGTGATCGTGTCCGTGAAATTTTAGAAGATGGCGAATTTATCGAGGTATATGCGAAAGCCAGTGTTGAAACGTGTGAGCAGCGTGACCCGAAACAGTTGTATAAAAAAGCACGTGCAGGAGAAATTAAGAACTTTACTGGTATTGATGCGCCATATGAAGCGCCAGAACATGCGGAAATTGTCGTGGATACAGAGACAACTTCTGTGGAAGAAGCGGTTCAGCAGATTCTAAACTATTTAGAAGACAAACAAATTATTTAATATCCCGAGCACACACAAACCTTAAATTGTGTGTGCTTTTTTGGTGGCTATTATCACGGTTAAGTTTTGCGATTATTCTGAAATTGAATTAAAATAGAAGTGTACAATAATATATGGAACAACAAGGAGAGTCGAACAACATGGCAGAAGTAAAAGGCAAAGTAGCAATGGTGACAGGCGGCGGACAAGGTATCGGAGAAGCAATTTGTCGCAGACTCGCAAAAGACGGGTTTAAAGTAGGGGTGGCAGATTTTAATGAAACAACTGCAGAAGCGGTTGCACAAAGCTTACGTGATGAAGGCTATGAAGCACTTGCGGTTAAAGTAGATGTATCAGATCGTGATCAAGTCTTCCAAGCAGTCAATACAGTGAAAGAGCACTTCGGAGATTTTAATGTGATTGTTAATAACGCTGGATTAGGACCACAAACACCACTTGATACAATTACGTATGATCAATATCGCAAAGTTTTCGATGTAAACGTCGGCGCAATTTTCTGGGGCATTCAAGCAGCGGTTGAAGCTTTTGAATCATTTGGTCACGGTGGTAAAATTATTAACGCTTCTTCTCAAGCAGGACAAGTCGGAAACCCAGGACTTGCATTATATGGCGCAACTAAATTCGCAATCCGTGGTATTACACAAACTGCAGCACGTGACTTAGCTGATAAAGGTATTACTGTGAATGCGTATTGCCCAGGTATCGTTAAAACACCGATGATGGAAGATATCGCACAAAAAACAGCTGATGAAGCAGGTAAACCATATGAATGGGGTATGGAACAATTCTCTAAAAATATCGCATTAAAACGTTTATCAGAACCTTCAGATGTAGCAGCATGTGTATCTTATCTTGCAGGACCAGATAGTGATTATATGACTGGCCAAGCTTTAATTATTGATGGCGGTATGGTCTTCAATTAATACAAGACATAAAGAAAGGCAAGTGCACCTAAACAGGACACTTGCCTTCTTTTTATTTTCTAGGAATACCAATCGCATGACCGAGTTGTTTCGGTGTTTCAAATTCCCCTTGTTCCTCATAATATGTTTTGATGTTATCAAAAACAAAATCTGGAAAAGCACTGCTGCGACGTTGTTGGTTATCAATAGCCATCATGATAACCTCATACGTTGCAGTCGGTATTTGATCTTGATTAAACATCTTTAAAAAGAAATGTACACGTTTATGGTCATAGTCATAAACATAAACTTCTACCGTAAACGTTTCATCTAGCAACATTTCTTTTAAGTAAGTGATATGTGCTTCTAAATTAAAAATTGTTGTGTCATGTTTTTGTCGGTAATCAATCGAGAACCCCATTTTCGCAAAGAAACCGACGACCGCATCACTGAAAATTGAAAAATACTGTGCATCATGTAAATGTTGATTATGATCAATCCAAGAAGGATGCACCTTATCCTCATAAGTATAAATGTACCCCATATTTAATTTTCCCCCTTTAATGCATATAACTGCAGTGTATCATATAAATGAAATCGATAGCTTGGACGTACTTTCTTTAGACTATGATGACATTCGTATGAAGTGACTAAAGTAGGAGAAACGTTCCTGAAATTGAAACAGGATTAGAATTATTTTATTCGCACATTCTAAAAATGAATTCAAATTATCAATTTAAGTAATAGATACAATACCAACTATTTTGCTGAAGTGTATTATCAATGAAATTTATCATCGAAAAAGTATAGTAAATGTTAAAGAATGTATAAAGAATAGAACTAAAATATTCTTCTGTATAAAGTTAACTATTTTATGAAATTTGTGTATAATGATTTGTAATAATGCAACACATTAAACAAATGGGGGGATATCATGAAGAGGCTATTATGTTTATTAAGTGCATCAGTATTAATTTTAGCGGCTTGTGGTGACAAAAAAGAGGAGTCGGAGAAAGAGGAAACATCTAGTTTAGATGCGAAACAAGCAAAAACAAAAGAAAAAGCTAAAATTAAAGATAACGCAGTTGAAATCAAAGGGGTAAAGGTGAAAATTGTGGGTACAGAAATTGTGCCTAAGGGGACAACAGAATATCAAGATGATGATGTTTTAGTTGTAAAATATGAAGTGACGAATAACAGTAAAGATGACAATGAAGTTAAACCAACTAGGTCTTATTTGAAAGTGTTTGAAGCGTATCAAGATAGTAAAGATTCAGAAAAGCGCTTAGATTACGGTCATGTAAGAGGAGAAACTTATGATAGTGAAAGAGATAAAGGTGAAGATAATATTAAAAAAGGAAGTACAATTTCATCTATTGAAACGTACAAGTTAAATGATTTAGAGTCACCTGTGTTATTAAAAGCGAAAGATCAAGAGAACTACGAGGATCCAAACATCGGTTCAATCAAAATTAATATTAAAGACAAGAAATCATCTGATAATAAATCATCTGATAAGAAGTCATCTGAAGACGATATTAAAAGTGAGGATATGACTGACTTATAAGAAATTAAAACACTGGAATAAACGATATTTCAGTGTTTTATTATGTTGGTTTAAATCAATAAAGTTTATCAAATAAGTTGAAAAAATAAGTTAATACGGTATGATAGTAATAAATAAAATAGTTCTTATTAAGAGTGAGTGGAGGGACTTGGCCCTGTGAAGCTCCAGCAACAACCGCAAGGTGACGTGCTAAATCCAACAAGGTAACTTGAAAGATAAGAAGACGTACGTGAAGCGCTTCTTCTTGCAAGGAGGGCTATTTTATTTATCCAAAATGAGAAAAAGGTGGTAAATAAAATGACAACATTCGCTAAACAACAAATCAGAGAGAAAATGCAAGAGCTGGAACAATGGGAGAATTATGAACCAATGAATATGGCTAGCAGTATGGGAAGAAAAGCCCAAATTCATGATATTGAGGCAACAATCAGACAAATGGTTCCATTGGAAGTGATTAAAGATTGGCTAGAAGAAAAGTAAGAAAGAAGAGAAGTTCATGATCGCAATCAGTGCGTGTTTAATTGGAGAGAATGTACGTTACGACGGCAGTCATAAATTGAATGATACATTACGCCAACTTGTTCAAGAGGATAAAGCGATAGCGCTATGTCCTGAAGTATTAGGCGGTTTGACTACACCGAGACTAGCAGCTGAAATTGTTGGCGGGGATGGTTTTGATGTGTGGTCAGGTCGTGCTAAAGTCATTGCGACGACAGGTGAAGATGTTACGGAGGCATTTAAAGAAGGTGCATTAAAGACATTGGAATTGCTACAAGCACATCAATGTACGGCAATGATTCTAAAGTCGAAAAGTCCTTCTTGTGGAACCTTGAAATCCGGCGAGGGTGTCTGTACAGCGTTATTAATACGGCACGGAATTACAATTATGAATGAATTAAACTGGAGAAAAAAATTAGATTTCACGTCGATTTAATTTTTAGTGTGAATTTTCTTATTGACAGAATATTCTTTTAACTATAGACTAGGATTAATTCAAATAATATTAATTGATTATGATGAGTAAAGTACATATTGAAGAATTAACAGAGAGCTTTTGGTTGGTGTGAAAAAGTAATTCGACAATATCGAAAATGGACTCTGAATCTGTCAGCTGAATCGTTAAGTTGGCACGTGTTAGCAAACGTTACCACTGCTCGAGTATGATAGTACTGTTAAGGAGAAGTATGGACTTCTTGAAACTGGGTGGTACCGCGCAGAATCGAATTCTACGCCCCTGTAAAGCTTTAGTATAGGCTTTATGGGGGCTTTTTTATTATTTGAAATAAGAACATAAACATAGGGGGAAGTTAAGATGAGTGAATTATTACGTTATGATATTGTAGGAAGTTTCTTAAGACCAGAGGCATTAAAAGAAGCGCGTGCAGCGTTCGAAAAAGGAGAAATCGATCAAGCTGCCTTAAGAGAAGTAGAAGACCGTGAGATTAAAACATTGATTGAGAAGCAAGTAGAGAATGGTTTGAAATCAATTACAGATGGAGAATTTCGTAGAAGTTGGTGGCATTTAGATTTCTTCTGGGGATTGAATGGTGTAGAAACAGTCAAAGATGAAGGCGGATTTGAGTTCGATGCGGTTCAATCTCGTATTGAAACAGCACGTTTATCAGGCCCGATTTCAGGAGACAATCATCCGTTTGTGGCAGACTTCAAATTCTTATTAGCTCATACACCAGAAGGTATCGAGGCACGTCAAACTGTACCAGCACCTGCCAGACTCTTCTCAGAGCTGACACGAAAAGAAAATATTGAAGCAACACGCAAATATTACGAAACAGATGACGCATTAATTGATGCCATTGCGGATGCATATCAAACAGTGATTGAAGATTTATATGAAGCGGGTCTCAAAACGATTCAATTTGACGATACAACATGGGGGCGTTTAGTCGGAGACCAAACTGAAATTAACGGTAAAAACGGTGACCAACAAGAAAAAGAACGCTTAAAACAATTATTCAAAGACGTGAATAACCGCGCAATTGAACGTTTACCTAAAGACTTGCGTGTTCAAACTCATATTTGTCGCGGTAATTACCGTTCCACATGGTTCGCATCAGGCGCATATGACAGTGTCGCAACACCGTTGTTCGACCAAGAAAATGTAGATGCTTATCTTTTAGAATACGATAGTGATCGTTCAGGTGGATTTGAACCGCTTCAATACGTATCAGATGATAAACAAGTCGTATTAGGTCTCATTACTTCTAAAGATGGTGAATTAGAAGATATTGATGAAGTCATAAAACGTATTAAAG
Organism: Staphylococcus sp. HMSC072B07; assembly: GCF_001815505.1. Taxonomy (NCBI): domain Bacteria; kingdom Bacillati; phylum Bacillota; class Bacilli; order Caryophanales; family Staphylococcaceae; genus Staphylococcus; species Staphylococcus sp. HMSC072B07. Next base: position 43,848 of record NZ_KV820899.1, read on the forward strand.
AAGCGTCACAATATATCCCGTTAGACCGTTTAGCTTTAAGTACACAATGCGGCTTCGCATCAACAGAAGAAGGTAATAACTTAACTGAAGCACAACAATGGGCTAAAATTCGTTTAGTCAAAAGTATTGCGGAAGAAGTATGGCCTGAAAAAGTAAAAGGTTAAATCATCAATACATTAATGAATGATAGAAGATGAATTTCACTAGAGAAGGTGGAATTCATCTTTTTTTATTCATTTCTTTAAGTTAACTTCACAAAAGTCACCAAGCTGACAAAGATTTTTAATCACTACCTTGTATTATTTAATAGTAAGGGGTATATTATAAGTGAACTACTATTAAACATTAAACAGTACTGAATAATGTGTTGGAGGTTTGCTATGAATATACAATTTAAGAAAGGCGCACTTGAATTTTTAGTCTTGCTTATTATTCAAGGTGAAGATCAGTATGGCTATTCACTTGTACAAAAGATAACACCGCGTATCACAATCGCAGAAGGTACCGTCTATCCTTTAATGCGCCGTTTAGTTAAGGAAGGTTATTTAACAACTTATTTTAAACCGTCGACAGAAGGACCAGCACGCAAGTATTACCGAATTACCGAAGAGGGTCATGAACGTTTAGAAGCACTACTTGAAGAATGGAAGGCCTTTACAGAAGCTGTAGATTTATTTATTGAGGAGAGTGAGAGAGATGAGTAAACAAGAATATTTACAGTTATTAAATCGTTATTTAACGCGCGTTTCACCGGAAGAACGCCAAGATATTTTAAACGAGTATGAAACACACTTCATCAGTGGTAAAGAAGCAGGAAAAACTGAAGAAGAAATTTCCCGGGAATTAGGTAATCCGAAAGACATCGGGCGTGAAATGAGTGCGAATGCGGCGGTAGATAAAGCAGAATCTTCTCGCAATGCCGGCAATGTCACGAATGCTGTGTTAGCGGTTATGGGATTAAGTATTTTAAACTTCTTCGTTATTACCATTGTAATTGCGACATGGTTCGGTGTGCTTTTATCTTTAGGTGTGGCGACGCTTACTTTTCTAGCTGCACCTATATTCTTACTGGTCAAAGGCATGATAGATGGATTTGGAGAAATTATTCCTCTAGATATCTATGTTTCATTTACATGCTTTGGAATCGGATTGATGTTATTTACAGTAACGTACCTTGCTTATAAATGGAGCTTCGTTCTCTTTATGAGATATTTACGTTGGAATATTAAAGTTGTGAAAGGAAGTGCGCAATCATGAAAAAAGCATTGTTGATTATCTTTAGTATAGGCTTAGTGATTACAGTCGGTTTCGGAATTGCGGGCTATGTAGAAGGAAAAAAGCAACTTAAAAAAGCTGATAATCCAATTCATTACACAAAAGACTATAAGCATGAAGATGCGAAAATAAAAAACTTGAAAATCAATACGGATACATCAAACGTCATCATTAAAAAAGGTAACCACTTCCATGTTAAAGGGGAAGGTGGTATTAAAGGAAAAACAAAAATTAACAGTACTATCAAAGGTGATACATTAGCGGTTGAATCAAAACTTCCAAACCCTACGATTAATTTTACATTTGGAAATATCACAAACAGCACCATCACAATTACAGTACCTGAACGTCAATTGTCAGATGTGACAATTTATAATGATACAGGAGACATGACAATTGAAGGTTTAAAAGCGAATCATTTAGAAGCACAGTTGGACACAGGAGAGTTAGTGTTAAAAGCAGTTGATCTTAATAAAGTAGATTTAACAAGTGATACAGGTGATATTGAAATCACACAAACACTTTTCAAAAATATGAGAATTGGAAATGATACTGGCGATACTGAAGTCAAAGGTATCAAAGGCGATGTGAATCTCCAAGTACAATCAGACACAGGTGATATTGAGGTAGATTATGCAGAACCACCTAAAAATACTAAGGCTATTCATAAAGAAGATGTAGATATGGATATTCATCAACCTGCTTTAAAAGCAAAACGTTATGGCAATGCTTCGCACACAATTGAATTAGAATCAGATACAGGTACAGTAGAAATTAATTAAAGTTATCACTATGAGCACCTAAGCAGAGAAGTTCTGTCTAGGTGCTTCTTTATATTGATAAAATTAATATTTTTAAATTTATTTTTGTATATAAGTTTAATTACTTTTTTCTCGTTTATGTATACGTTAGAATGTCTTTTGCGAAAATGAAAGAAAGGAGAAATATATGATTAATCTGTTATCAGCCATTGGATCTATCGGGACATTTATTATGGCTTTGTTCTATTTAGTGTCTGTATCGATTCAACTCTATCAACTGCGTATTTCATTTACGCCAGCCATTGGTTTTAATCAAATTTTACTGCAGACAAGTAAAAATGATCGATTGAAGTTATTTAATATCAGCGCAGCAAACCAAGATAGCAATCGCTTTTTAAAGCTGTATAACTTAGGCGGCGGTGCCGCAAAAGAAGTGATAGTCACAATCACACACATGGGTAAAGAAGAAGTACTTCAAAGGAAATATGTCAGTATTTTACCAAGTAAAGAGTATTATCTTGTGCCTATTAATGAAGGTGTCTTTCATGAATTAGAAGAAACGATTCAACAGAATGGCTATGAAGCAGCTTTAAAAGTAGATATAAACTTCAAACACAACTTAAGCCGTAAAACACAGCATATAGAGTTATTCGGTAAAATCGATAGTTTCAATCAATTAGATGAAAATCCAATCTATGAATTGCAGTTTGTTCAAAAATCTGCGATTAACCAATAGTGAATGGGCTCCAAAATATCAAGTTTGGGGTCTTTTTTTATGTATGAGCATAAATACTTGCATTATTCCTAAAGTAGTATTATTATATTAAGTATAATAAGTATATCAGAAGAACAACGTCCTCATTATAAGATAGAAAAGAGTAGAAAAGGGAAGTTATTCAAAGATAAGGAGATGAAATAAATGAACAACAACAACTTAAAAGGTATGCACCATGTCACTGCGATTACAAGTGATGCGATTAAAATATATGATTTCTTTACAGACGTATTAGGTCTAAGATTAGTGAAAAAAACAGTAAACCAAGATGATATCCAAACGTATCATTTATTCTTTGCGGATGATGAAGGGAATGCAGGAACAGATGTCACATTCTTCGATTTCCCTGGAATTCCTAAAGGTACACATGGAACAGATGAAATTGCACGTATTACATTACGTGTACCATCAGATGCGGCGATTGAATTTTGGAATGACCGTTTAAGTGAGTTTGACGTGAAACATGAAGCGCCAACAGAACTATTCGGTAAAAAAATCTTACGTTTTGAAGATTTTGATGGCCAACTTTACACATTAATTTCTGATGAATCAGATTCAGCAGACAGTGTAGAACCAGGTGTTGCTTGGAAAAATGCGCCAGTACCAGAAGAATATGCGATTGTCGGTTTAGGACCTATCGAATTAAACGTGAGCCGTTTCGATCCATTCAAACAAATTTTCGAAGAAGTATACGGCTATAAAGAAGTTGAATCTGAAGGCGACTATCATTTATTCGAAACAGGAAAAGGCGGTAACGGCGGACAAGTTATCGTACGTAAACTTGGCGGCAACCCAGGTATGCAAGGTTATGGTACAATCCATCACACTGCGTTCCGTGTGGCTGATAAAGATGAATTAGATGTCTGGATTGACCGTATGAATAAATATCAAATCGGCAACTCTGGATTTGTAGAACGTTACTTCTTCAAATCACTTTATTCTAAATTCTATCCAGGTATCTTAATTGAAATTGCGACAGATGGTCCAGGTTTCATGGGAGATGAACCATACGAAACAGTAGGTGAAATCTTATCATTACCACCATTCTTGGAACCAAAAAGAGAACAAATCGAAGCACAAGTACGTCATATTGAAACAACGCGCCACAACCAACCAGGCCGTACAAATCAATAATTTATCACTAAGGAGGCAGGTATCATGGCTTTAGATACAATGAAGCACATTTTTAGAAAAGGTCAAAGTTCAGATCAACCTACATTCATCTTATTACACGGAACAGGTGGAGACGAATCTGATTTATTCCCGCTCGCATTACGTTTGAACCCAAACTATAACATGTTAGGTGTGAAAGGAAATGTGGATGAAAATGGTATGACACGTTTCTTCAAACGTCATGGTGAAGGTCAATATGATTGGAAAGACTTAGAAGAACGCGGCACAGAATTATATGAGTTCTTACAAGCAGCCGCAAAAGAATATGACTTTGATTTAGAAAATGCAATCTTAGTTGGTTTCTCAAACGGTACGAACATTGCGATTAACTTACTATTACGTGAGGAAACTAAATTTGCGAAAGCATTATTATTCGCAGGGCTTTATCCAACACACATTGACCATGTGAAAGATTTAAGTGGCACAGACATCTATCTTTCAATGGGTACGCATGACCCTATCGTACCTGTATCTGAAAGTGAACGTTTAATTGATTTATTCCAACGTTCAGGTGCGAATGTTACAACACATTGGACACAATCACACGGCATTACTGAAGAGTCACTTAATGAAGCAGTGAAAGTTGTGAACGAACAATAAACTTAAATAATAGCTTAATAGACACGTGATTGAAGGACCTCCAGACCAATTCAATCAAACCCCGTAATCAAGCACTCAGGCTTTTTGACTAAAATTCAAAAAGTGCTGAGTGCTTTTTAATATGTGAAAGTATAATAAAAAGCTTCTGCAGACACAGAAGCTAAATTAATACGGATAGATCTTTTTAAATTCAGAGTATTAAAGCGAGAATATTCTTTAATATAATCAACGCGACCAAAAAAACGATAACGCTGGATACTTTGTTAAGAATTAAAATGAATTTGCCAGACTTATCGACAGTGCCGACTATACGTCCTAAAACTGCCAAGAAGATAAACCAAATCCAAGAAATGGAGATGGTGGCGATAGAAAAGGCCAATTTGTCATCCCCTTCATAGATTGAGGCGCTTGTCCCAATGACACCGACTGTATCCATAATAGCGTGTGGGTTAAGTAAGGAAACAGAGAGTGCAAATAGAATTTGTTTCTTAGGACTCATCGGTTCAATTTCATCAATATTAGAAGGCTTTTCTTTCCAAAGTGACCAAGCCATATAGATTAAGAATACAAAACCAATGATATAGATCACTAATTGTAACGTCGGCATAGACATTAAAATCAAAGACACACCGAGTATTGCGACTACAATTAAAAATGTGTCACAAAATCCTGCAGTGAGGATGACAGGTAAAGCATGCGTCAATTTTTTCTGATTCGCACCTTGGTTAAACACAAAGACATTTTGTGCGCCTAAAGGCAAAATCAGACCTAACGCTAACAAAACACCATGAAGTATCGCTTGTAACATAAATGACTACCCACTTTCTCTATACAATGTCTCTTTGATTTTGTGATTGGGCTAAGCGTGTACATAAAGAGGGATTGTATGTATGTTAGTTAATTTGTAGTATATACAAAAACTAAACGGTGAACAACGCATAACAAAAAGACAAATAAGATAGGTATATAATTCAGTCTCTCATTCGTTTGTAATCTATTTTGTTAACTCGAATTAAGAATTTATTAAACTTTGGTTTATGGTGTATGCAGATACAAAACGCTACACTGAAAATAGGAAATTAAGTAATTATTTTCTATGGATTTTCATTAGTTGACTGCTATATGAAACCAATTATCCTTATTCGTTGGATATCCGGATTTTGGCTATCGTTCAAAATTCGGATTTTTTATTTCTTTGAGAAAAGGCAGGTTACGCTTTTTATGGTTTTAATGATTCTAGGTTTATTCTTTATTATTCGCTTATACTCTTTATCCATCTCTATTCGTCATGAGCGTGAATTGATTGCGCAAGGTGCAGTGCAATATGGCGCAAAGAACTCAAAATATCTTGCGTTATTACATATTTTAATTTATGTGGCCAGCTTTGTTTATGCGACAATCGCTCAACCCGCATTTAATGTAGTATCACAAATTGGCCTCGTATTACTGATCGTCAGTTATGTGATGTTGTTTTGGGTCATTCGTACACTAGGTCCAATTTGGACGTTGAAGGTCTACATACTTAAAGAACATCATATTGTAAAATCAGGGCTCTTTAAATTCGTTAAACATCCCAATTACTTCTTAAATATTATTCCTGAATTAATCGGTGTGATTTTATTAACACAAGCTTATCCAGTAAGTGTACTGCTTATTCCGTATGCAGTTTCACTATATGTACGCATTCAACAAGAAGAAAGCGCGATGGCACATCTTAAATAAATAACATAACGGTGTAAGACTAAGAACAAATTTTAAACGTTCTTAGTCTTTTTTGTTAAGAGTTTTACAATATTTAATGGCGTTTAATTGAAGGTGGAAATAAGGAGGAAAGAGAACCTATAATAGAATTAATACGAATGTGTTGGAGGTGAGTAAGTATGTTGAAGGTGAAAGCACCGAAACATCTCTTTTTGGAAGGGGGAGATGAAGCGGTGTTGTTGTTGCATTCTTTTACTGGGACTGTACAAGATGTCAAAGAAGTAGCAGAAGCATTACATAAAGAGTGTTATACCTGTTATGCGCCTTGTTATAGGGGGCATGGTCTGCCTGTTTCTGAGTTCGTACAATATGATATTAGAGATTGGTGGGAAGATGCAGAAGCGGCTTATGGTTTTCTACATGCAAAGGGATACCGTAAAATCACTGTTCTTGGCGTGTCGTTAGGTGGTATTTTTGCATTAAAAATAGCTGAACAATTTGACGTAGATCGTGTGATTGGGATGTCAGTGCCTTATCATAAATCTGCAGAAGGTGTGTTAAGCAGATTGAACCATTATGGTACACGACTACAATACTATATTGGTTGTACTGAAGAGGAACAAGCAGAAGAAATGGCATATGTGCCTGCTTATCAAGAGGGTGCCGCCCATTTTGAAGCGTTTGTGAATCAAACCATGAATGAGCTTGGCAGAATCAAAGCACCGACGCTGTTATTATACGGTGGAAAAGATGATGTTTCGTATAAGGAAAGTGTAGATAGCATCGCTAAAAAGTTGGTTCATGCATCGGATATTGAAACTGGATGTTTTGAGGATTCAGGTCATTTAATGACAAGAAGCACAGAGAAACAAAAAATCATAGAAAAAATCATTAATTTTATGTAAGATTAAAATGAATTTTTGTGAAACCGTTTTACTTAACAACGAAAGTAGCGTAAAATCATACAAGATAATGTTTTTTTCAGAGTGTTCGTATATGATAAGATGGCCATAAGAGTACTTTTACTATTAAATTTTCTACGAACACTCGAACCGTGTGTTGACTGTGATAGTTAAATATAGAGTATTCGATTGTAAATCAACAAACAAAAACTAATTACCCTGAAAAATAGATATTTCCACCCAAGAAGAAGAGAAAGAGAAAGATGAATTGGAGGGATTTCGTTATGAAAAACGAAATAGTCAACAACGCGATTGAGCTATTTGCGAAAAAAGGATACTATGGTTGTACTTTAGAAGAAATAGCCAACAGTGTATCTATAAAAAAAGCGAGCTTATACTATTATTTCCCAAGTAAAGCTAATATTTATGAAGCATGTTCAAATAGAATTATCCAATATTTTAATAGAATCTTAGACTTACAAGAAAATATATCGCAACGTACTTTAGAAAACTTACGTCAATTTATCATAGATATGGTTTTTAAACCTAACATCAGTTATTTACGTATGTATATACAATTTAACCAAGCACCAAATGAGTTTAAAGAACAACTGTATCAAGGTATTGCTACGCTGCATAGTAAATTGAGTCGTATTTTAGAACTATATTATGAAGCTAATGATATTTCAATGCCAATCAGAGAGTTTAAAGATTTAATGTTAGGTATCATGGAAAGCGGCTTTATCAGAACAACTTTCGTTAATTACTTTGATGAATTAAGCTATCGCAGATATACTATGGAAAAAGATGTTGAATCAACATTGAACGCTTTGTTGGAACTCAAATAAGTTCATACCCATCATAACTTTAAAGCAAGATGAGATTATCCAAAAGGGTAATCTTTTTTTATGCCATTTTGAGTTGAAAATGAATGCATAAGCAATGTTAAGTAGCTTTAAGAGATACGGGATAGAAAAAATCGAAAATATATGAGAAAGCCTATGATGACAAGGTTACAACAAGATATTCTGTTTAATTGCTAGTTGAGGGATTGCTATATTTGTGTTATAGTATACTTACTTACATGAACGCTTTAACGCTTTAAAGTAAATTAGTTTTTTTAACCTGAAAATAACAGAAAAGGATGAGCAGCGTGTCGAAACAATCACAGTGGAAAACCTCAACCGGTTTTATTTTAGCAAGCGCAGGTTCGGCCATCGGATTAGGGGCCATGTGGAAATTCCCATATATGGCTGGTATCTATGGCGGCGGTGCGTTTCTACTTATGTTTTTAATATTTACAATTTTTATAGGCTTGCCGTTACTCATTATGGAATTTACAATCGGTAAGCTTGGAAGAACTTATACAACCGCTATTTTCGGTAAATTATCAAATAAGAAATGGACAAATGTTATCGGCTGGAGCGGTAACCTCGCTGTCTTTGTCTTATTTGGTTTCTATAGCGTTGTTGGTGGTTGGATTATGATTTATATCGCACAAGTTGCGATGCAGATAATAGGACTAAGAGACGGGACACTTGGCAGTATTCAATTTGAACAAGTCATCTCAAGTCCGCTTTATACCATGTTAGGACAAGGTTCTTTTATCTTAGTGACGATGGTAATTGTTATGTTAGGTGTTGAGCATGGGCTTGAGAAAGCATCTAAAGTTATGATGCCTTTGCTGTTCATCTTTTTAATATTAATTGTGGTACGTTCACTCTCATTAGAAGGTGCTTCTGAAGGTGTACGTTTCTTATTAGAACCACGTATGGAAGAGCTATCTATGGAAGGTATTCTCTTTGCGCTTGGCCAATCATTCTTCGCCCTCTCATTAGGAACGACAGGGATGATTACGTACGCAAGTTATGCCCCTAAAGAAATGACGATTAAAACTTCTGCGTTATCCATTGTAATTATGAATATTATTGTGGCTTTACTTGCAGGTTTAGCGATCTTCCCTGCAATCAATGCGTTTGGTTATAAACCAGAAGAAGGTCCTGGCTTACTCTTTAAAGTACTGCCGCATGTATTTGAGAAAATGAGCTTTGGTCCAGGATTTTATTTCATCTTCTTGATTTTATTCTTATTCGCAGCGTTAACATCATCCATTTCATTACTGGAATTGAATGTGTCTAACTTTACTAAGAATGACAACCGTAAACGTGGTAAAGTAGCTTTAATCGGCAGTATATTAGTCTTTATTATCAGTATCCCAGCAACTTTATCATTTAGTACATTAAGTCATGTACACTTTTTAGCGGGTACGATTTTCGACAATATGGACTTTTTAGTTTCTAATATTTTAATGCCTTTAGGCGCACTTGCGACGACTTTATTTGTCGGTCAATTATTGAAAAAAGAAGACCTGAAATCAGTATTTGGTAATGATCGTTTGAAAATTTTTATGCCTTGGTATTACTTAGTTAAATATGTCTTGCCTGTGGTAATACTCTTAGTTTTCGTCATCCAATTCTTTAATTAAAATAAAATGAATCACAAAAGAAAATTCCCGTTGCATCATGCATGCAGCGGGAATTCTTTACTATTTAGCCTCAATATCTAACTTAATTTGAGAATGTATCCAGTAAGTTTTATGGAGTCTCCACCTTATTGAATTTACGCTTTAGCTTTATATATTGGTGGTGCTTCCACTTATGACGCAACTGTTTAAAGTCATCAGATTTAAGATAGACAAGTAACCCTATAAGTGAAGTTAAAACTAACAAGATATTAATAACAACATTAATTTGTTCATAGCCATATTCATAGAGGTGAACGCTAGAATTATTAAGTATGTGCAGTAAGATAGTGATTTTGATATCTCTAGTTAATGCAAAAACGATACTGTAAATGAATCCTGGAACTAAATAAGGGAAAACATGCTGGTAATCGCCTGAGACTACCACATGAAGAAAGCCGAAAATGATTGTAGAAAGTGTTACATAAATTGCCATTCTCAAAAACATGGATTTGCGGTTAGTTTCGTTAAACAGAAAAGAAGTGGCGGTTAAAATAATGATAAAAAGCATACCTCTAAATATTACTTCTTCTATGATAGGTGCATTAAAACTAGTACCAAGAAATGAAGAAGGAAAATCAACAGCTTGCTCTTTTAAAATCCTTTGATTCTCTGACTCGCCTGTGTAAACAAGTCTACTTAGAATACTTGTGGAAAAATAGGAAACAGTAATCAAGGAAAATTTGATAGACCAACCTAATTTTGTTGATTGAACGTATTTGGGGTTGAATAAAGAAGGTATATGACATATTTTCAAATAATACTGATAAACGAATAAAACGAGTATCGGAATAATAATATAAAGTACACATAGTGTTATCGGATTTTCAAAGTGATCAGTCGCAAATAATAAGCTATACATAAAAGCACTCATGAGTAGTATTGATATGATAATCCATTTAATTGCTAGAAAAATAGTTTGTATGAAGTTTTTAAAAGTATTGTGCGTGTGAAGCACGTTGCATCCTCTCCTAACTTTTAATTTTATTTTGATTATTTGTGAATAGACACAATGAAGTTACATCAATATTTTTAAGTTACACTTTAAGAGAAAATTGCATTTACAACTGCATTGCGCTATAATTCATACCAGTACGATAGGAATAATGGGAATGAATGATGGGGAAACAGGAGTCGGGCCTGTCATCATACATTTCACGGGGAGGACATCTATGATTGGATTTGATTTAATCGGCAATACACCTTTGGTTAAATTAGAGTCGTTCAGTGATGATAAAGTATCAATTTATGCAAAACTAGAACAATTCAACCCTGGCGGCAGTGTAAAAGACCGCTTAGGCAAATATTTAATTGAACAAGCAATGGAACGTGGACAAATTAAGCGCGGTGACACAATAGTGGAAGCCTCAGCAGGCAATACGGGTATTGGCTTAGCAATTGCGGCGAACCACTATAGTTTACAATGTGTGATTTATGCGCCGATCGGTTTTGCGGCAGAAAAGATTTCAATTATGGAAGCATTAGGAGCAAAAGTAATTCGTACACCGCAAAATGGCGGTATGTTAGGTGCGCAACAAGCGGCACGTGATTATGCGGCTGAACATGGTGCGTATTATACGAATCAGTTTGAGTCAGAAGATAATCCAGGTGCGTATCGAGATACGATGGCACAAGAAATCTTAAAAGAATTGCCGAAAGTAGATTACTTTGTGGCAGGTGTTGGTTCAGGCGGAACATTTACAGGAACTGCCGAAGTATTAGCACAACACGGTGTTAAAAATGTCATTGTTGAACCTGTCGGGTCAGTGTTAAACGGTGGTAAAAAACGCCTGCATGACACAGAAGGTATCGGTTCTGAAAAATGGCCGGGCTTCTTAGATAAAGGTTTAGTAACGGACATTTTAACTATTACAGATGAAGATGCCTTTCATAATGTAAAACAACTTGCGCTACAAGAAGGACTGTTAGTAGGCAGTTCCTCAGGTGCTGCATTACAAGGTGCATTAGAAATTAAAGCACGTATAGACAAAGGAACGATTGTCACAGTCTTCCCAGACGGCAGTGATCGTTATATGTCTAAATCGATTTTTAATTATTCGGGAAAAAATAAGGCGTAAAGGAGTTAAAGATTTATGAATAAGAAAACACAAATGGTACATGGCGGCCATACAACAGATGATTATACAGGTGCGGTAACGACACCGATTTATCAAACAAGCACTTATTTACAAGATGATATCGGGGATTTGCGTGAGGGTTATGAATATTCACGTAGCGGTAATCCAACACGTGCTGCCCTAGAAAGTGCGATTGCAGATATAGAATATGGACATTTTGGTTTCGCATTCGGCTCAGGTGTAGCCGCGATGTCTGCAGTTATCATGTTATTAGATAAAGGTGATCACATCGTTGTGAATTCTGATGTCTACGGCGGTACATTCCGAGTGTTGACAAAAGTGTTCAATCGCTTCGGTATTGATGCGGACTTTGTAGATACAACAGAAGTTGAAAAAATTGAAGCAGCGATTAAACCAGAAACAAAAATGTTAATGGTTGAAACACCATCTAACCCATTATTACGTGTGACGGATATTAAAGCTTCAGCAGAAATTGCGAAAAAGCATGATTTAATTTCTGTAGTGGATAATACATTCATGTCTCCTTATTTCCAAAATCCATTAAAATTAGGTGCAGACATTGTCTTACATTCTGCTTCTAAATATATCGGTGGCCACAGTGATGTTATCGGTGGTTTACTCGCAACAAGCGATGAAGATTTAGCTGAACGTCTTGGCTTCATTCAAAACTCAACAGGCGGTGTGCTTGGACCACAAGACAGTTATTTATTAATTCGTGGTATTAAAACATTAGGTTTACGTATGGAACAAGTCAGCCGTAGTGCAGTGGCAGTTGCGAAAATGCTTGCGGAACACCCTAATGTTCAAAAAGTATATCATCCAAGCTTAGAAAGTCATCCAAATCACGATGTACATGAAAACCAAGCATCAGGTCATACAGGTGTTGTGTCATTTGTAGTTTGTGATATTGATGCCGCAAAGGCAGTGATTCGTGAAACAGAATACTTCACATTAGCTGAAAGCTTAGGTGCAGTGGAAAGTTTAATTTCAGTACCTGCTCTAATGACACACGCTTCTATTCCAAAAGAAGTACGTGAAAAAGAAGGTATTGAAGACGGTTTAATCCGTTTATCTGTTGGTATTGAAGATACAGAAGACTTAGTCGCTGATTTAAAACAAGCTTTAGACCAATTACAAAAATAATTTCATATAAAGATGTATAGATAAAGGTGCCTTCCAAGTCGGAGAGGCACCTTTATTATTTAAGCAATTTGCTATTCATTGATTTCGCGAATTTCGAAAATCTCTTTAGCAACCGTATCTGCTTCAGTAAGTGGTAAAGCGTGATAAGTTGTATGATTTTCGACCGCAATATTTTGATTGATATGTGTGTGATAGTATTGATCTAATGCGTTTTTATTGATGAAAAATTGAATTTCAGGACAACAACTGTCTGCACACTGTGTTTCTGAACATAAGTTTTTAAATAATACATAGATAGCTGGATTCTCAGTGTTAAGTTGACCGTTTTTAAGTGAGATTTGAATCGGTTCTTTCGTTTCTGCGCATTGTGCTTCTATATGAATCGGTTCATTCAAGGCATAGTGAATGCCTAATGCATCAATCGCACACATCGCATAGACAGTGGTATGATCTGAAAGCTGAACTTTAAATGAAGTTGGATGTGTCGCAAAAGGATAGAGACAAGTGATAAGGTGGTCTTGTACAACAATCACATGTTTATCAAGTAATGTTTGATAAGCGTCTGTAAATGCAGGGGGAGTAGTCGGTTGTTTAACAATCTCTCGAATTAAAGATTGTCTTTGTTGATGTTCATGCGGTGTAAGTAACGCATCAAAATTAAAGTAATGCATCTAAAACGACTCCTTTCTCTTTAATCGTAATAATTTCGATTTAATTCTACGCCTATTAAACATATTAAACAAATAAAACAAAATATATAGAAAGGGAAGATAAAGTATGGTGGATTTTGCAAGACTAGAACAATATTTAGAAATAGATACTGATCAATACCATGATACAAGTTTAGAAACATTAAATGCCTATATCAGACAATATGCGCTGCATGTACCCTTTGAGAATATCAATGTACAAAATGGCTGGCCGCTTGCGTTAACAGATGAAGCGATGATGCATAAAGTTGTTGATGAACAACGTGGAGGCTTTTGTTATGAAATGAATTATTTCTTTAAACATTATCTGGAATATAAAGGTTTTGAAGTGAAGGCATTATCTGCAACTGTGTTAAGTCCAAAAGGGTGGGCGCGTGAAGGTTCGCATATGTCACTTCAAGTCGTAATTGAAGGTGTACCGTATGTTGTAGATGTCGGTTTTGGAGATATGCCGAAGTTTGCGTTGCCGATGGATGAAACGAGTATGCAGGACGTGACAGGCAGTTATCGTGTGCATCACGTCGATGAGACACATTATGATATTGAAAAATGGTCTAATGATAATCATCAATGGCAGACTAGTTATCGTGTATTAAATGAGCCGAAACAATTAGATGATTTTAAAGATGGCATTGAATTTAACCAATCCAGTCCAGATTCTATCTTTGTGCAAGGTTTATTGATCACAATAGCAACCGAAGTCGGACGTAATACGTTGACTGAAAATCATTTAACATTATTGGTCAATGGTGAGAAGACTGTTCAAGATACAACGCCTGATAATTATCAAGCATTCTTAGAAAAGTACTTTGGAATTCCTGAAATGACGATTCAGACATTTGAATAGTCATACGGTTATGAGATGAAAACAGTAAAATCATAAGTGAGAAAAAGAAACAGCACAACCTCTGAAAAATCAGAAGTTGTGCTGTGTTTTTTATGCCGCATGATCTCGTTTGCGTGAGATATATGCCACACCTAAACCTGTCAGTACTAAACCGATTGGCCATACTGGAAGATCATTGCTTCCTGTATCCGGTAAAGTCTGTTCAGTGTTTGAGTCATTTTTCGTAGTTGAAGCTGTTTTAGCTTGTTGTTGTGCATGGTTGGCATGCAATGGGTAAACATTTGAAGCTTTTGTTGTTAGATGAGACTGAATTGTCTCTAGGTTTGTCACAGCTGAGTTAACCTGTGCTGTAGTTGTTTGATGTGCTGTCATTGATGCGCTGTTTTGTGACGCATTAACTTGTGATGTACCTGCTTGTGCTGTTGTTGTAGCTGCAGGGAACGGAATTACATTTGAAGTTGAAGCTGTTGGTTGCGTTGTTTGTGTGCTTGCGACAGGTTGTAATGCTGGTTGTGTCGGTACTGCTGGTGTTGTTGTATTTGGTGCTGGTTGTGCAGTATCGCCAGTTGCTGGTTGTGTTTCTGTATCTGCTTGTTCCTCTGTTTGTGCCACAGGTGGTTGACCGTTGATAATACGGCTGATTTTGTCAGTGTCGTATTGTGATAAGTCTGCTTCTCTTAAGTAATCTGAGAAGACTTTATCTAAAGAGCCGCCTTCTTCACGTAAACCGCCTAACATGTCGTAACCGTCGCCGCCTGAAGCGGTAAAGTCATTTGTAGTCATGTAGTAAGTACGGTTAGGATCTAACGCTTCAAATTGTTGTGTCTGTTTGTTTAATACTTCGATTTTTAACACGCGTTCGCCAGGTGCTTTATTAATATCGTAATAAACACGAATTGATTTAGAAATATGCAAGAACGCGCCGTTAGCGCCTAATTGTCCATTTTCAACAGGTGCGCTTAAACTATGTTCAAACATTTTTTCGACATCTGTCCCTTTGACTTGGATTTGTGAAATCGTGTTGCCGAAAGGTAAGACAGTAATGATATCGCCTAGTGTAACATCTTGGTTTTTGTCGATAGAAGCACGGATTCCGCCTCCATTTGTGACTGCGAAATCAGCAGGATGGGAAAAGCCGTTTTGGCTGTATGCTTCCATACTGTCCGCAATTGCGTTACCTAAGTTTGTTTCGTGTCTGCGCACGTCATCACGTTCACCTTGGAATTGAATTGTATTATTAGGAATGATTACTTCTGAAACTTGAGCTTCGAATTTCGCTTTAGCTTCATCAAGTTGTTGTTGTAAAACAGGGTCTGGTGTAACATCTGCTGTATCTTTAACGTTGATTAATGAAGCATTCAAGTTAGAGATAGTCCCATTTTGATAATTGAATTCAACTTTACCGATATTAGCGAGTGCTGTTCCTGTTTGTGCTAGTAAAGTATTACGATTAATTTTGCCATTTTCAATAACTGAGTGAGAATGGCCGTCTAATACGATGATTTCGTTGTCATAGAAACGACGGTCACGTGCGAGTGTATCCGCAAGTGTATCTCCGCGCCACTCTGCTTTAGTCGAAGGATCAATGCCTAGGTGGGATAAAATAACAAAGATATCTGTTTGAGCTTTAATTTGATTCATGATGTTTTGGACAGCAGGAATCGGTTCTGTAAATGTGACACCTTTAATGTTATCTGGGTGTGTTTTGACAGCTGTTTCTGGTGTCGTCACACCGATAATGCCGTAGTTAATCCCATTTTTGTTCACGATTGTGTAAGGGTCAAACATAAGCTTCCCATCTTTATATGTATTTGCGGAAAGAATAGGGAAGTTTAATTGTTCTTTGTACTTTTGTGCTTGTTCAACACCGAAGTCAAATTCATGGTTACCGACTGCCATTGCGTCGTAACCTACTTCGTTCATAGCATTTGCCATGTCTGCACCTTTCGTATTGTTTGAAATTGGTAAGCCTTGGAAAGCATCACCAGAATCTAACATTAAATCAGGATTTTCTTGTTGTTTGACTGTTTTTAATTTAGCCATCCCGATGACACGTCCGTCTTCTTCTAAGATACGTCCATGCATATCGTTCGTGTGAAGAATTTTCGTGTGTTGTGTCGTTGTAGGTGCCGGTTCAGCTGCTTTAGGTTCAGTTACAGCTGGTGTTGTATCTGGAGTAGCTTCAGTTGAAGGTGCTGTCTTTTGCGCTGGTTCATTTGATTGAACGGTTGCTTCTGTTTTAGGTTCAACCGTCTGTGTTTGTGTTGCCGGTGGTGTTGTTTTATCTGTAGGTGCCTGTTCTGTTGTCACTGCCGGTTCATTTGAATCAGTCTTTGACGCAACATCTTCTGCAGGTTGTTCTGGTGAAGCTGATGATTGGACAGGTACAGGTGCTTGTGTTGATTGCGTTGTTGTGTCAGATGCAGGTGTCGGTGCCGGCTGTTCGACTTTTACATCTGTTGTATTAGTTTCAGGTTGCGTTGTTTCTGCCGCGAAACTTGTGAAACTGAATACCATGAACAACATCGCAACTAAGAAGCAGGTTCTGATAAGTAGCTTGTGCATGAGGAGCCTCCTTTTCTATATCTCGTATGAAGTTATATATGCATGTCATGCATACAACACTATCTTATCAATGAAAGTTGTAGAGGGGTATTGTCTTTTTGTTAATTTTGTAAATTATTTAATCAAATTGTGTGATTAATATGATGAAGCTTTGTATTGGATAATAAAAGATAGAAAGTCTTCTTGAAAAGTAGGTTTTTGAATACGTTATGAGGCTGTAACCTTTCAAAAATGTATTAAATAGAAGAGATACGAATAGTATGAGATTCAGGATTATTAGGTCTACACAAAGCTATTACATCAATAAGTTAAGCGCTTACATTACTATTTAAAAAAGTTAAAAGAATCTTTTGTAATACAAATGTCATCTAATAATAATATAGCCTTGCTCAATGATGTGTATAATAATTAAGTGTATAGGTGGAAAAGAGAGAAAACGGTTATTGAACTTCTGTTGGGGCAGAACAGAAGATTCAAGACTGAAAGAGAGAATATACTATTGTCAGGAGGCATTTCCATTGCAAAAGAAAATTATTGCTGCTGTTGTAGGAACAAGTGCGGTTTCCGCTATCGCAACAGCTGGAGCTGCAGATGCAGCTACGACTTATAGAGTCCAAGCTGGTGACTCTTTATGGTCAATTGCTCAACGTCATAATACGTCAATTGCGAACATTAAATCATTAAACAACTTAAGTTCAAACTTAATCTTCCCGAATCAGGTCTTAAAAGTAGCTGGTTCTGCTAATACAAGCAGTCAACGTACTTCAGGTGGATCATCAGTTTCAGGTGGTTCAACTTATACAGTACAACCGGGTGATTCATTATCATTAATCGCGTCTAAATACGGTACAACTTACCAAAATATTATGCGATTAAATGGTTTAAACGGTTTCTTAATTCATCCAGGACAAGTATTGAAGGTGTCAGGTACAGCATCTAACAGTACGACAACTTCTAATACGACACGTGTTTCAGGTGGTTCAGTATATACAGTGCAACCAGGTGATTCATTATCATTGATCGCATCTAAATACGGTACAACTTACCAAAACATTATGAGTTTAAATGGTTTGAATAACTTCTTTATTTATCCAGGTCAAAAATTAAAAGTGACAGGTACAACTGCAGCGAATACAAATTCGCCATCACCAGGTGTATCAACATCAACAGGTGGATACTATTCACCAGTTTTCAATCACTCTAATTTATACGACTGGGGTCAATGTACATGGCATACGTTTAACCGTCGTGCTCAAATCGGCAAACCAATCAGTACTTACTGGTGGCATGCATACAATTGGGACAATGCAGCACGTGCAGATGGTTACACAGTAGACCGTAACCCGACAGTAGGATCAATCTTACAATCAGATGCAGGTTACTTCGGCCATGTTGCTTTCGTAGAACGTATTAATGGTGACGGCAGTGTATTGGTGTCTGAAATGAACTTTACAGGCAACCCAGGTTACACAACTTACCGTACAATTCCAGCAAGCCAAGTCGGCTATTATAATTTCATTCATTAATTTGGATGTTAAACCCAGAGGTGGATAGGCCTCTGGGTTTTTAATATGAAAAACGAGAGGAACTGGTTATACCAATACCTCTCGTTATTTTATAGTTTTGTGCTTTTGTATTCAATTTCATCTGTTTCAGAGTTGTAATCTACTAATAAGTCTAGCCCTTTGAAGAACCATTCATCAGAATCGTTGATATAGAATGTGATGCGGTCGACTGTAACTGATACAGATGCGTTTTTGTCATGCGGTTCAATCTTGAATGCAGTTGTAAAATGTTCATGTAAACCAGTGTGTACATAAGCTTGTACGTAGAAGTTGACCTTATCTCCTGGCTCTAAGTCTAATTCGTTTCTAAACCATTTCAATGCTTCGTCAGTGATTTGAAGTTTCATGTTGTTACCTCCTAGGTGTTGCTGCATACTAAACTGTGTCGATAGGCAGAAGTACTATTGAAATATATCTCTATTTACCACCGATTATAGCAGTCTTTTGAAGAAAAGTCTTGTACAATCTGTATTTAAAGCTATTAAAAAATGAATTGATAATCAGTTGTAATAGATTGGACAAATTAGTTGAATGAAAGTGAAACTTTGTGTGTTAAGTTGGATGAATAGGTTGTCATAACTACCAAAGACAGCGATTTAATTCAGTGGAACTTCAAATAGAATAAATGGAATAAGTTGTATCATCGAAAAAATGAAGGCTCTATTTTATATCCAAGTGACATAAAATAGAGCCTTCATTTTAAATTTATTTTGATTTTAATGATTTGAAGCGGTTATAAGAAGTGACAACGACTGTTGCTAAGTTAGCGAATGAGAATACTTTTGTAAGGAAGCGTCCTGATTTTAATGCTGTATAGAAATCAAGAATGCCTCCTGTGACGTTAATCGCTAAACCGATGCTTGATAATTTACGATTTTTAGAATCATAGGCATAAGCATTATAAGCTTCAATACCATAACCGACAATATTTAACGTATTAGATAAACGACGTAATTTTGATTTAGGTTGTTTTGCCATGAAAAATAAACCTCCTATCCTGATTAGATACCTACACATTATAACATTGTGCAAAATGTATGACGATAGATTGACTCACCTTAGTTTTGTGTAGTCTGAACGACTTTAGCTTTTGTTTGACGTTTGATTAGCCAAGCAGTTATCCAGGCGGTAATCGGTATACTCATCGCAACCGCGATGCCTCCAAATAGGATAGAAACAAATTCTTGTGCGAATATTTTAGAGTTAATGATATGGCCGAAAGAGTAATTCAATTTAAAGAACCAAAAGAATAACGTTAATTGGCCACCAAAGTATGCTAAGTAAATGGTATTTGCGGAAGTAGCTAAAATTTCTCTGCCTATACGCATGCCTGACTTAAACAATTCTCGTCGATTTAATTCAGGGTTCGTTTCGCTTAATTCATACATTGGTGAACTGATTGTTATGGCAAGGTCTACCACTGCCGCAATGACCGCAAGCAAGGTGGTGAAGACCATAAACTGAACCATGTTAATACCGATATTCATAGAGTAAACGTAGGTTTCGTCTTGTTGTTCGGCCGCAAACCCTTGTAAATGACCGAATGCCACGGCTAGATATATTGCGCTTAATAAAACAAGTGTCGTAATACAAGTACTATAAAAGGCAGCTTGTGTTTTAACATTATTGCCATTTAAACCAAATAAGTTCAAACTTGCGACTACTATGCAGAAGATTAAAGCGATAATCGGAATGGGTAACTGCAATACAATCGCAATCAAAGCAAGCAATACACAGACAAAGTTCAGAAATAACATGGCGTAAGAAATGGCGCCTTTTTTACCACCGAAGATGATCATTAAAATCAAAAGAATTAAGGCTAAAATAACTACCGCATTCATGTTTGCTCACCCCTTACTTTCACCCAGAGTTCCATTAATAAAATCGTGACAGGTATCGTTAACACAATACCAATTCCGCCAATGAGTGCACGTGCAATTTCTAATGACCAATTCATAGAAATAGTGTAGGTAATCGTATTGGCGTTTCTTAAATAGATCAACATCATCGGCAAGCTGCCTGCTAAATAAGAGAAGAGTAAGATGTTAGTCATCGTACCCATAATATCTTGGCCGATATGTCGGCCGGCTAGTGCCCACCTTTTTAAATCAATCGCAGGTGTACGTTCTTTGATTTCATACATACCGCTTGCGATAGTAATTGCTACATCCATCACAGCACCTAATGTACCGACAATTACTGAAGCCATAAAGACTTCTTTAGGCGGTAATGTCAGTAAATCCATTGTTTCATATTTAATACCAGAACCGCCTGTAGCTTGAATCACCAACTCTGCAATACCGACACAAATAAAGGTGCCGAATAGAGTACTGATAACGGTAATGAGTGTCCGCCAATGCCAACCTGTGACTAACAGTAATGTAATGACAGTTGCTAGTATCACTGCCAAACTCATTAACCAAAAGAGGCTGACTGAGGGTACCGCATTGTGAATCGCAATGGCGCCTAAGATAGCGCCACTATTAATAATCAGCGATAAAATTGATTGTATGCCGACTTTGCGGCCAACCCATAATACTATCAGTAAGAAGATACCAGTGATGGCTACCACTAATGTATCGCGTTTCTTTTCTATAATCGTCGCATCATTCGGATGCTTATTAATATGTAACAGCACTTTATTATGCACATGAAACTTTTCAGAGTCCACTTGTGATTGATAATAAGTGTGCTTAATGGTTCCGGTTTGACCTTCGAACTTTCCATTTAATACTTTGAAGTTAAGCTGTTCCGTATATTTTGTATCTTGATTATGATGTTCATCCGTTACATCAACCGACTTTTGGTGATGAATTTTTGTAATTTCACCAATAGGCATGTGGTAAAAACGGGCATTAAATAATGTGAATAGCAGACTTGCGATAAAAATAACCGCAAAGCTGATCAACACCCAAGAAAACGGCTGATGCAGTCTTTGTTTGAATGACATAATCGTCACCCTTTCTAAGATTCTCAATCAAATATTAACAACGTGATTATAAGCTTAATGGAAGCAGAATGCCAATGATTTCAAATATATTATTTTTACAAAAACTTTCCATCTTTATAAATAACACGTTCTTTTTGTCCGTCAATGAACTTATTATAATGTGCTTGTTGGAAGTCCGTGAGCAACATTCGAGATGTACTATATTTCACGATTTCATCGCCGACCTTCACAAACATTTTTCTATACAGCAAACCATCTTTCAAATAAATTTCATCAATGCTTGTCTTGTCTACGAGTGCTATTTCAAGGAAATCAAAAGTGAAGAAATCAACCGTCACCACTGCGAAAAAATCTTCTTCTCCTAAATAATAAATTTCTAAATTGTTACGTTTGTTTTGACCGACGAGTAAGCGTCCCTCTTTAAATTCATGTTCTGGATGATGAAGTTTCAAACATTCTAATAAATCTTTTTCTTTAAGTTTGTAACGCATTGAAAAGTTCCTTTCTATCTTTTATTTGTATTATAACTTTAAATCTATAATAAAGTAGTCATTTTTGGAAGCGTTTGTTTAATAGAAATTCAAATGATTTAAGAGTCAAAATTAACAAACAAAGAAACCTCTACGGTGCGCCGAATTATATCGACATGTCGTAGAGGTTTTAATAAGAACAGAATATTATTGTTCATTTTAATGATAAACCGAAGTATGAGAAAGCAGGGTAGTAATTTCTTTGAGTAAAGCAGTCAGTTCTGGTTTATGATTATCTTTTCTGACGATTGCGCATAACGTTCGTTTGAGTTCTGTGTGCGCTAGGCTTAAACGTACAAACTGTTCGCTTACTGGTAAAGCAATATATTGTGGTGTAATGACATAACCGCGATGATGTCTCAATAAATAGTTTGCTAAACGTTCAGTTGAAATACGATATGTAGTACATTTCGCTGTGTTTTCAAGAAGATGTATCAGTGGCTGAGGTAAATCTGCCATTAAAAATATCGGTTGTGTATTCAGTTGTTTTAAAGGCGGATTGACTGTCGCAGTTAATGGATCTTGTTTTGGCACATATAATTGATAGTTATCTTCGAATAACGGTATGATTTCAATTTCATTATATTTCTTTAATGAAGAAGTTAAATCAACAAATGCTACATCTAAATCACGATTCAGAGTTGATTTTAATAATGTTTCATTTGATTGCCTCATAGGGAGGAGTGTTGTTGTATGTTCTTTTTCAAATTTTTGTATGAGTAATGTTAAGAGTTGTGAGACATAGCTTTCGACATAACCGATTTTAATACGTTTAGCTTCAGCTTCTTGTTCGTGTCGAAACATATTTAAAGTTTGTTCAGTTTGTTCGACAATTTTCGTTGCTTGGGTCATAAAGCGTTGACCAGCTTCGGTTAAATAAATATTTCGGCCTTCTCTTCTGAATAATTTTGTATTTAATTCTTCTTCTAATTGTGAAATTTGGCGACTGATGGCTGATTGCGCAATGTTCAGTTCTAAAGCAGCTTCAGATAAATGTTCTCTTTTAGCAACTTCAATGAAGTATTTAAGTTGTTTAAATTCCATGATTTTCTGCACCACACTTATTGTTCTAATTATTAGAATGATATCATCTAATTTTTGAATTGAACAGAAGAATACCCTCCTATATTATAATAGTTATCGATAATAATCTGAAAATTCATACAACGCATATTTAAAGGAGGAGCAAGCATGGTAAATGAGCAGAATCAAGGTTTGTACGATGCAAGAAACGAACATGATGCTTGCGGCATAGGATTTTATGCAAACATGGACAATTTACGATCGCATGATATTGTCATTAAGTCACTAGAAATGCTGCGCCGTTTGGATCACCGTGGGGGAATCGGTGCTGACGGGATGACTGGTGATGGAGCAGGAATTATGACTGAAATTCCATTTAAATTTTTCAAAGAACAGACAGACTTAGACTTGCCTGAAGAAGGTAACTACGCTGTCGGTTTCTTTTTCGCTAATGAACGCATTGCAGGTTCAAGACACGAAACAATCTTTAAAGCCTATTTTGAAACTGAAGGTCTTCGCGTGATCGGGTATCGCGATGTGCCTGTGGATGTTTCAGCTGTTGCACCGCATGTTGCTGAAACAATGCCGGTAATTCAACAGGTCTTTATCGATTTAAATCATAGTGCAGATGCGGCGAAACGCTTATATCTCGCACGTAAACAAATTGAATTTTACGGTGATGAACAAGAGTTGGAACTATACTTCACAAGTTTATCTCCGAAAACAATTGTATATAAAGGTTGGTTACGTTCTGACCAAATTAAAGGATTATATGAAGATTTAAATCATCCTGATTATGAATCTAAATTAGGTTTAGTACACTCTCGTTTCAGTACGAATACATTTCCTAGTTGGAAACGTGCCCATCCTAACCGTTTGTTGATGCATAATGGTGAAATCAATACGATTCGAGGCAATGTCAACTGGATGCGTGCACGTCAGAAACGTTTAGTTGAAACCATTTTTGATGAAAATGATCGACCAAAAGTACATGCTGTATTAGATGTAGACGGCAGTGACTCTGCAATTGTCGACAATGCGCTTGAGTTTTTATCGCTTGCGATGGAACCTGAGAAAGCTGCGATGTTATTAGTGCCTGAACCATGGCAATACAGCAAAGCTAACCAAAGTGCTGTCCGTGCTTTTTATGAGTACTACAGTTATATGATGGAACCATGGGATGGCCCAACGATGATTGCTTTCTGTAATGGTGACAAAATCGGTGCTTTGACTGACCGTAACGGTTTACGTCCAGGTCGTTATACAGTTACGAAAGACAACTATATTATCTTCTCTTCTGAAGTCGGTGTAATCGATGTAGAGGAAGAAGATGTTGCGTTTAAAGGTCGCTTGAATCCAGGTCGTTTATTACTTGTTGATTTTGATAAACACGAAGTGGTACATAACCATATGTTGAAAGCAGAAATCGCAAGCGAGTTGCCTTATGAAACATGGTTGAAAAAACATAAAGTCGATTTAGATTTGGAAGTGCCGTTTGAATCAAAAGGTTGGGATTTTGAAACGGTTGAACGTTTACAAAAACAATTCGGTTATACACGTGAAGAAATTCATAAATATATGGCTGAATTAGTACGTGGTAAGAAAGATCCAATCGGTGCGATGGGTTATGATGCTCCACTTGCGGTATTGAATGAACGTCCTGAATCATTATTCAATTACTTCAAACAATTATTCGCACAAGTTACGAATCCGCCAATTGATGCGTATCGTGAAAAAATCGTAACAAGTGAATTGTCATACTTAGGTAAAGAAGGTAACTTGCTTGTACCTGATACAGATGCGTTGAATCGTCTTCAATTGAAACATCCTGTTTTAACAGAAGCGCAATTAAAAGTAGCAGAGAACGGACCATTCCGTGCGAAACATTTATCTACAGTATATAGTGGCAGTTTAGAAGATGCGCTAGAAGTGTTGAGAGAGAAAGCGGTTGAAGCGGTTAAAGCGGGTTATGACATTTTAGTCTTAGATGACAGCAGTTTACGTGATGAACCTGGCTACGCGATTCCGATTTTACTTGCAGTCAGCTACTTGCATCAGGCGTTGATTACTGAAGATTTACGCCAAGAAACAAGTTTAGTTGCGAAAGGTGGAGAAATCCGCGAAGTCCACCATGTCGCTTGTTTATTAGGTTATGGTGCTAACGCAGTTGTACCTTATTTAGCACAAGAAACAATTGCGGCATTGGTAGAACAAGGTGAATTATCCGGACCTGTTGAAGCACAAGTGAAAACTTATACAGACGTGTTAGCTGAAGGGGTTATAAAAGTCATGTCTAAAATGGGTATTTCAACGGTTCAAAGTTATCAAGGTGCACAAATCTTTGAAGCAGTCGGTTTATCACATGACGTCATCGATAAATACTTCACAGGTACTCAATCTAAGTTATCTGGTTTAACGATTGATTTGATTGATGAAGAAAATAAAAAACGTCAAGGTCGTAAAGAAGAACATCTTGAATCAGGCAGTACGTTCCAATGGCGTCAACAAGGTCAATATCACGCTTTCAACCCAACTACTATTAGGTTGCTGCAACATGCATGTCGTGAAAATGACTATGACATGTTCAAAGAGTATTCAAAAACAGTGAATCACCAACGCACTGATCGTATTCGTCATTTAATGAAATTCAAATCACGTACACCGATCAGTATTGATGCGGTTGAACCGATTGAAGATATTGTGCACCGATTCAATACAGGTGCTATGAGTTATGGTTCAATTTCTGCCGAAGCACATAAAACTTTAGCAGAAGCGATGAACTTAATTGGCGGTAAGAGTAACAGCGGTGAAGGTGGAGAGGACCCTGAACGTTATGTGAAAGGTCCAGAAGGTGAAGATTATACAAGTACAATTAAACAAGTTGCATCAGGTCGTTTCGGTGTAACAAGTGATTATTTACAACATGCGACTGAAATTCAAATTAAAGTCGCACAAGGTGCTAAACCAGGGGAAGGCGGACAGTTGCCAGGTACGAAAGTTTATCCTTGGATTGCTGAAGTACGTGGTTCAACGCCAGGTATCGGTTTGATTTCACCACCACCTCATCATGATATTTACTCAATTGAAGACTTAGCGCAATTGATTCATGACTTGAAGAATGCGAACCCTCAAGCGAATATCGCTGTGAAATTAGTATCTAAGAGTGGTGTCGGTACAATTGCGGCAGGTGTTGCCAAAGCCTTTGCTGACAAAATCGTCATCAGCGGTTATGACGGCGGTACAGGTGCTTCACCTAAAACAAGTATTCAACATGCTGGATTGCCTTGGGAAATCGGTCTAGCAGAAACGCATCAAACATTAATGATGAACGATTTACGTTCACGTATCCGTTTAGAAACAGACGGTAAGTTATTAACTGGACATGACGTAGCTTATGCTTGTGCATTGGGTGCTGAAGAGTTTGGTTTTGCGACAGCACCGTTAGTTGTTTTAGGTTGTGTCATGATGCGTGTGTGCCATAAAGATACATGTCCTGTCGGCGTGGCTACACAAAACGAAGATTTACGTCAACTCTTTAATGGTCGTGCACATCACGTTGTTAACTTTATGCACTTTATTGCACAAGAATTACGTGAAGTACTCGCTGAACTTGGTTTACGTTCTGTTGAAGAATTGATTGGCCGAACTGATTTATTAGAAGCAAATCATTCGGTAGCTAATGAAAAAGCACGTTCACTTGATGTGGCACCGTTGCTTTATCAAAATGAAGGACCGACATCCAAACAAATTGAGCAACAGCATCACTTAGAAAAAGGTTTCGATCAAACAGAATTGATTCCGGATGCTGAAGCAGCAATTCAAGACGGTACTTTATTTAGAGGGACATATAAGTTGTGCAATGAGCAGCGTGATGTAGGCGTAACTGCCGGCAGCTTGATTACTCGTGCACATGGAGCGGAAGGTTTACCCGAAGATACAATCTATGTTGAAACTACAGGCCATGCAGGCCAAAGTGTCGGTGCATTTACACCTTCAGGATTAACAATTCATCATACAGGTGATGCCAATGACTATGTTGGTAAAGGTTTATCCGGAGGTAAGATTATCATTAATGCGCCAAATGAAGAACGTGAAGAAAATATTATTGTCGGTAATGTATGCTTCTATGGCGCTACAAGCGGTAAAGCCTTTATTAACGGTTATGCCGGTGAGCGTTTCTGTATCAGAAACAGTGGTGTTCATGCAGTTGTAGAAGGTATCGGAAATCATGGTTTAGAGTATATGACTGGCGGTCGTGTCATCGTATTAGGTAATGTCGGTGACAACTTCGGTCAAGGTATGAGTGGCGGTGTCGCTTACATCTTCCCTGATGATGTGGAACACTTCAAATCGTACAATGCATTGCCAACACTTGATTTCGATACCATTACTGAACCAGAAGAATTTTCAATTATTAAAGACATGTTAGAAGAACATGTTCAATACACAGACAGCAAAAAAGCCAAAGCAGTATTAGCTGATTTTGATCATGTGGCTCAAAAAGTTGTCAAAGTTATTCCAAAAGACTACAAATTAATGATGCATAAAATTGAAGATCAAGAACGTAAAGCAGACAATTCTAAAGCAGCAATTTTGAATGCCTTCTACGATACACGTAAAGCAACAGACTTAGAAGGACCATTCTCAGTTGTTTATTAACGAAATAAGAAGGAGTGTTTAGATATGGGTGAATTCAAAGGTTTTATGAAATATGACAAACAAGCACTGCCGGAACTTTCGTTAGCAGAGCGTTTAACGAACCATCTTCAATTCCAGCAGCGTTTCACTAAAGAAGATGCACAGCGTCAAGGTGCGCGTTGTATGGATTGTGGTACACCGTTTTGTCAAACAGGTCAAAGTTTAGGACGACAAACAATCGGTTGTCCAATCGGTAACTATATTCCAGAATGGAACGATTTAGTTTATCACGGTGATTTCAGAGAGGCTTATGAACGTCTCTCTGAAACTAATAACTTCCCTGACTTTACAGGACGTGTCTGTCCAGCACCTTGTGAACAAGCGTGTGTGATGAAAATTAATCGAGAGTCGATCGCAATCAAGGGGATTGAGAGAACGATTATTGATGAAGCATTTGAAAATGGATGGGTACAACCGCGCGTACCAGAGAAACGCTTAGGACAATCCGTTGCGATTGTCGGAAGTGGACCTGCTGGTTTAACAGCTGCGGATGAATTAAATGCGAAGGGGTATGATGTGACAGTTTATGAACGTGCACATGAACCAGGCGGCTTATTAATGTACGGTATTCCAAATATGAAATTGGATAAAGCAGTTGTTCGTCGCAGAGTTCATTTGATGGAAGAAGCGGGTGTGAAATTTATCACTGATACAGAAGTTGGTGTCGATATTTCCCGGGAAACATTAGATGAACAATTTGATGCGATTATCGTTTGTACTGGATCACATCAAGCGAGAGATTTACCGCTTGAAGGCCGTATGGGACAAGGTATCCATTTTGCCTTAGATTATTTAACAGAACAAACACAAATCTTAAATGGTGAATTGAAACCAGAAGATGCGACAATCAGTGCAGAAGGTAAAAATGTGATTGTAATCGGTGCCGGTGATACAGGTGCCGACTGTGTCGCAACAGCTTTACGTGAAAACTGTAAATCTATTGTACAGTTCAACCAGTTCACAAGATTACCAGAGCGTTATGAAATAGAAGGTAATCCATATTGGCCGATGTCTATGCCAGTCTTTAAAATGGATTATGCACATAGTGAATACGAAGAAAAATTCGGTTTTGAACCACGTGCATATGGTGAAAACTCTATGCGTTACGACGTTGATAAGCTTGGTAATGTACGTGGTGTGTATACGCAAACATTGCGACAACTACCAGATGGTTCAACAGAAATGAATGATACTTTACGTCATTGGCCAGCTGACTTAGTCTTGTTAGCAATTGGCTTTATCGGTACTGAAAATACCGTACCGAATGATTTTAACTTAAAAACAGAACGTAACAGTATCGTTGCGAATGATAAAGATTATGCGACAAGTCAACCGCATATCTTTGCGGCAGGTGACGCGAGACGTGGTCAAAGTTTAGTCGTTTGGGCGATTAAAGAAGGACGCGGTGTTGCGAAAGCTGTACACAAATATCTACAAAAACAAACTGTATTCAGTTAATAATACAACACACAGCTATAATCAAATGGCTGTGTGTTTTAATTTTGCGTCATTCTCACAAAACTTAACATTAATTTTTTAAGCAATGTTGACTTCTTTTTATAAATATCATATAATAGTTCTTGTGCTTATTTTGGAGGAATACCCAAGTCCGGCTGAAGGGATCGGTCTTGAAAACCGACAGGGGCTTAACGGCTCGCGGGGGTTCGAATCCCTCTTCCTCCGCCATTATTTTTAAATCCAAGACTAATAGATATAAAAAGGCAATCACTCAACTGTTACGTTGAATGATTGCCTTTTTAGTTTCTGTTATAACTTCAACGTTATAGGGTTTGGTTCAACTATAGGTTTAAATTGTGCAAAATTAAGGAATGAAAGAGTGACGAAACAACGGAGGTACACTCATATGGAAATTAAAGTTTCAAGTGTTTTTGTGGAAGATCAAGACCATGCATTAAAATTTTATACTGAAGTATTAGGGTTTCAAAAACATGCAGACGAACCTGCGGGAGAATACAGATGGCTGACAGTTGTATCACCAGAGAATCCTGAAGGCACTGAATTATTATTAGAACCTAATCAACATCCTGTCGCAAAGGCTTATCAAGATGGTCTGAAGCAAGAAGGGATTCCTTGCACGATGTTTGATGTAGAGGATGTACAAGCAACTTATCAAAATTTAAAAGAACACGGTGTAGGGTTCACCATGGCACCTATGGATATGGGAAATGGTGTAAAGTTTGCGGTGTTTGATGATACTTGCGGTAATTTAATTCAAATTATAGAGCGTCCATAGTGATGGTGTTTTAGCGAAGAAGCGGTAATCTTTTTGTAGGATTATCGCTTTTTTAAAAATATTTCTGATGAAAGCCTTTACATAACTTGTCTAGACAAGTACAATAGATTCAAAGATAAAATAAAGGGAGTGAGTCAGATGGCTGTAAAAGATAAAGATGTTAAACAGATTGTGGAAGCAATCGGGGGAGCTGAAAACTTAGAGACAGCGACGCACTGTGTCACGAGATTACGTTTAGTATTAAAAGATGATGATAAAGTAAATAAGGATGAATTAAGTGAGAATCCGCTCGTTAAAGGACAATTTAAAGCGGATAATCAATATCAAATTGTCATTGGCCCGGGGACAGTCGATGAAGTATATAAACGTTTTATGAATGAAGTCGGTAAAGAAGGAGCTTCTAAAGATGAAGTAAAAGCAGCGGCTGCGAAAAAAGGTAATCCGTTGCAGAGACTCGTAAAATTATTAGGGGATATCTTCATCCCAATCTTACCAGCTATCGTAACTGCCGGTTTATTAATGGGGATTTATAACCTTTTAACAATGGAGGACTTATTCGGTCCGCAACCATTAGTGAAACAATTCCCGCAAATTCATGACTTCGCAGACATTGTGAACGTGATTGCGACAACCGCATTTATCTTCTTACCAGCGTTGATTGGTTGGAGTAGTATGCGTGTATTCGGTGGTAACCCAGTACTTGGTTTAGTATTAGGACTTGTCTTAATGCATCCGCAATTGGTATCACAATATGCTTTAAATGAAGGATCTAAGATTCCTGTTTGGCATATCTTCGGATTAGATGTAAAACAGTTAAACTATCAAGGACAAGTATTACCCGTATTATTAGCTTCTTATGTTTTAGCACAAATTGAAAAAGGCTTAAACAAAGTCGTTCATGACTCAATTAAGATGTTAGTTGTAGGCCCTATCGCATTATTAGTAACAGGGTTCCTTGCATTCTTAGTTATTGGACCGATTGCTTTATGGATTGGTACAGGTATTACAGATGTCGTTACATTCTTATTCAACCGCGCAGGTTGGTTAGGCGGCGCGATTTACGGCTTATTCTACGCACCGCTTGTAATTACAGGTTTGCACCACATGTTCTTAGCTGTGGACTTCCAATTAATGGGTAGCTCATTAAAAGGGACATACTTATGGCCGATTCTTGCGATTTCAAATATCTGTCAAGGTTCAGCAGCGCTTGGTGCTTGGTACGTCTACAAACGTCGTAAGATGGTAAAAGAACAAGGTTTAGCGATTACATCAAGTGTGTCTGGTTTACTAGGTGTTACAGAACCGGCAATGTTCGGGGTAAACATTCCATTAAAATATCCATTTGTTGCGGCAATTTTAACATCAGGTGTGCTCGGTGCTTTCATCGGTGCCAGCAAAGTATTAGGTAACGTTGGTGTCGGCGGTGTGCCCGCAATCATTTCTATCCAAAAAGAATACTGGGTAGTCTATGCGATTTGTACAGTTATTGCGGTGATTGTACCAGCCATTCTAACAGTCATCTTCTCAAAATTTGCGAAAACAAAAGCAAAAGAAATGGTAGATTAAGTTATTATAGATATATAAAACGTACGTTTAAAAAACAGAACATCATATAAAAGGTGTTCTGTTTTTTTATAAAGAGAGAGGAAAAGGTGATCATACTATGAAACATAACGATTGGAGAAAGTCTGTTGTTTATCAAATTTATCCAAAATCATTTAACGACACGACAGGAAATGGTGTAGGAGATTTAAACGGGATTATTGAAAAGATGGATTATCTAGAGTATTTAGGTGTCGATTACCTTTGGTTAACACCAGTGTATCAATCACCGATGAATGACAATGGTTATGATATCAGTGATTACTATAATATTAATGAAGACTTCGGAACGAAAGAAGAGTTAAGACGTTTACTAGATGAAGCGCATGCGCATAATTTAAAAGTGATGATGGATATCGTCATCAATCACACGTCAACAGAACATGAGTGGTTTAAATCAGCGATTTCATCAAAAGAAAATCCATATCGTGATTATTACTTCTTCCGTAAGCCCGCAAAAGAAGGTACGCCTCCGACAAACTGGGAGTCAAAATTTGGGGGTAATGCATGGAAGTATGATGAAAAAACCGATGAATATTACTTACATCTTTTTGACGTGACGCAAGCAGACTTGAACTGGGAAAATCCTGAAGTGAGAGCAGCATTATACGACATGATCAATTATTGGATTGATTTCGGTGTAGATGGTTTCCGCTTTGACGTTATCAATTTAATTTCCAAAGATGAATTCAAAGATTCTGAAGCGATTGGGAAAGAGTTCTATACAGATGGTCCACGTGTACATGAATTCATTCATGAAATGAATCGAGAAACATTCGGAGGCAAAGACTTAATGACAGTCGGAGAAATGTCTTCAACTACGATTGAAAATTGTATTAAGTATACGAAACCAGAGCGTGAAGAATTAAATAGTGTGTTTAACTTCCATCATTTAAAAGTAGATTATGAGAATGGTGAAAAATGGACGTATGCAGATTATGATTTCTTAGCACTTAAACGCATTTTGATGGAATGGCAAGTGGGTATTCATGAAGGCGGCGGTTGGAACGCGATCTTTTGGTGCAATCACGATCAGCCCCGTGTTGTTTCTCGTTTTGGAGATGATTCAACAGAGGAATTACGTCAAAAGAGTGCGAAAATGTTAGCTGTAGCACTGCATATGCTGCAAGGGACACCTTATATTTATCAAGGTGAAGAAATCGGAATGACTAATCCGCATTTCACAAGTATTGATCAATATCGCGATGTTGAATCGTTGAATGCGTATCGTAATTTAAAAGAACAAGGTGTAGAAGAAGCACGTATTATGCAGATTCTTGCGCAAAAATCTCGTGATAATTCACGTACACCTATGCAGTGGACACCGGCTGAAAATGCTGGCTTTACAAGTGGTACACCTTGGATTGATATTCCAGACAACGCACGTTATATTAATGTTGAAGATGAAATTGAAAATGAACATTCTGTTTTACAAACATACCGTGAATTAATCCGCTTACGTCATGAACATGATATTATAACGTATGGAGATATAACGCCGTTATATATGGATGATAAGCAATTAATGATTTATCGTCGTACGTATCAAAATCAACAATGGTTGGTAATCGCAAACTTTAGTAAAGAAGCGGCTTTATTACCAGAAGATCTTGAAACAACAGGAGAGGTTGTTTTAGAGCGCGGTACGATTGTAGATGGAGAAATTGAAGGTTATGGTGCGATTGTCATTGCACAAGAGGATAACTAGGCACTATAACGATTAAGACGAATGAAGGATAGAGTGAGAACGATGATGACGAAACCGAAGAAATTCACCAAGATTTATGATGATTTAAGAACGCAAATTGTAAATGAAAAGTTGGAATATGGGGCACAACTGCCTTCTGAACATGATTTGGTCACAATGTATCACGCTTCTCGTGAAACAGTACGTCGTGCACTGAATTTATTGGTCAGTGAAGGTATGATTCAAAAAATCAGAGGCAAAGGCTCAATTGTGATTTATCAAGGTGTTAAAGAATTTCCGTTTTCTAAGCTGACAAGTTTCAAAGAGGTCCAACAAAATTTAGGGATTACTTTAGAAACAGAAGTGAAATTATTAGAAACTGTACGAGCACAAGAAGTTCCTGCTGTCCAAGAAGCACTAGATTTAACTAACAATGCCGTGTTGTGGCATCTTGTGCGTTATCGTAAAATGGATGGCAGAGTCAAAATTATAGATGAAGATTACTTGGTGGAAGCTGTCGTTCCAGGTTTAACAGAAACGATTGTGAAGAATTCGCTTTATGAATATATTGAGCAACAACTTAAACAAGAGATTAGTTATTCTAGTAAGGCCATTACGTTTGAGGCGTTTGGAGAAGCGGAATATGAAGCTTTCGGACAAGTAAATCCACCTTACACTGCCACCGTCAGAGGTGTCGTGCATTTAAAAGATACAACGAAATTCCAATACAATATCGCAAAACATATTGCGACTGAATTCAGATTTGTGGATTTCTCAAGAAGATAAGGAAGAAAATGAAGCACTTATTAAGAGGAAGATTTACAAATCATTAATACTTGCATTACCTGCTTAATATATAGTAAGATATAACTTGCCGTGCTAGGTGGGGAGGTAGCGGTTCCCTATTCTCGAAATCCGCTTATGCGAGACTGAATACTTTGCCTAGGGTGTGTACTTGTGAAGTCTGCCCAAAGCACGAGGTGTTTGAAGATTTCGGTCCTATGCAATATGAACCCATGAATCATGTCAGGTCCTGACGGAAGCAGCATTAAGTGGATTATCATATGTGCCGTAGGGTAGCCGAGATTTAGCTGTCGACTTTGGTAACGTTCATGATACACATTCAAAGCAAAGTTGCGCGGTTTTTTTATGTCTATAATGAACCAATATATAAAGAAGTGCTTTCATAAGGTAGGTTGAAACTTATCTTATGAAAGCACTTTTTAATTTGGATTATTTAATGGTTGTCATGGGCAGCTTTAACTAAATACTTCGTGAACTCTGAAATCTGTTTTTGTTTCTCGGAATCTTCCATATAAAGGACTCCGTATTCTATCATTTGATTAAATGGTGCACCTACAGAAACTGTAGTAATCATATCACGTTGATAATAAGGCGTGCTTTCTACCATTAAATCCGACAGAATACTGATACCTAAGCCTTCCGCAACAGAATTGAATAATACACCGACGTTTTCAGTGGAAAATAATAGGTTGATTGAACCATTCTTTTCTTCGAAATTTTGGATGTTCTTTTTATAGAAGTTGCGATCATATAGAATGAATGGGAAGCCTTTGATATCTTCTAGTGAAAGTTGTTTATAGTAAGCAAGTTTAGAGTCACTTGGGACAATAGCGGTAAAACCGCTAGAGAATAATGGCGCATAACGTGCACCACGTACGTCTAAGTCTTCTTCTTTTAAGATAGTATATAAACCGATGTCAGCTTCTCCGCTGACAACTAAACGTTGAACTTCATCATTTTCAGCTTCAGTAATTTGTACATCAATATTGGGGTTGTCTCTTTTAAATGTAGACATTACACTTGGGACGATAGTCATAAATAAACTTGGAACTGTAGCAATTGAAAGGGTCCCTTTCATTTCTGAATTCAAAGTTTCAATTTTCTCGTAAAGTGTGGATTCTTGTTCTAACAGATCTAAGATGAAGGGATATATTTCTTTGCCTTGCGGTGTTAAAGTTGTACCACTTTTTTGACGTTGAAACAGCTTTAAATTTAATTCGTCTTCTAAATGAGAGATAGACTGACTTAACGCGGATTGCGTGATATGTAATAAGGTTGCTGCTTTTGTAATTGAACCTGTTTCAGTGATTGTTTTAACATAATATAACTGTGTGAAATTCATAACTATACCTCTTATTCATTAGTTCTGCTTATGAAAACATTAATAAATTCCATTATACATTAGTGTTATTTATGATTATAATAGTTTCATTGAAAATTTTGTGACGTATAGAGGGAGTGTACAAATATGTATCGTCATTTGTGGACGAAAGATTTTATATTTATTACATTGATTAACTTCTTAATGTATATCATTCATTACGCCTTAATCGTAACTGTAACTTCTTTTACAATAGATACTTTCCATGCGGGAGAAGGTATGGGTGGCTTAGCTGCTGGTATCTTTATTATTGGAATGTTATTCGGGCGTTTATTTACTGGGAAATATATTGATCAGCTTAATTTGAAAAAGACACTTTTAGCAAGTTTGGTCTTTTCATTTGTGGCCATAGCGTTGTATTTCCTTATTCATAGCTTATTAGTTTTAATCATTGTGCGTTTAATCCATGGTATAGCATTTGGGATGGCTTCTACAACAACAGGAACGTATTCATCTACGATTGTGCCAGAAGATCGAAAAGGTGAAGGTATCGGCTATTACGCACTAAGTACAACAGTAGCTTCAGCGATTGGTCCTTTCTTAGGTATTTTAATCAACCAACGCTTCAGTTTTGAAAGTAACTTCATTGTATGTTTAATCTGTATCTTACTTGCTGGGGTTTTATCACTCTTTATCTCTAATATTAGACAACCTATGGTAGATGCAGAGAATAAAGAAGTGAATTCAGCTAAAGGCATCGGCCAATTTCTACAAAAACAGGCCATACCGATTTCTATTGTCATTGTCTTTGTAGGGATTGCATATTCAAGCGTACTCGCATTCTTAGATTCGTATGCCAGTCACATTGGTTTAGCGGCTGCCGCAAGTTTCTTCTTTGTGGTTTACGCATTTAGTACGTTCGTTGTCAGACCGATTACAGGTAAAGTGTTCGATAATTATGGTGCGAATAAAGTTGTTTATCCTGTGTTAGTACTATTCGTCATTGGCTTAGTGTTATTAAGTGTGACGCATAGCAGCTGGATGTTATTATTCTCAGCTATATTCATCGGTATTGGTTATGGTACATTAATTCCATCTTTCCAAACGATTGCGATTCAAGCCTCACCACCTGAAAAGATTGGACTTGCGACTTCAACATTCTATATCTTTGCGGATTTAGGTGCTGGTGCTGGTCCAACGTTACTCGGCATTTTAATTGGTAGTGTAGGCTATCGAAACCTTTATATGTTAATGGCATTATTACTAGTTGGTGTAATTGCGCTTTATTATTTCATGCATGGTCGTAAACATAAAACAATGGAATATTAATCAAAAATGCGGTGTACCTGTAAAGAGGTATACCGCATTGTTCTTAGTTCAAAGTGTTTTTTCTTTTAAAATTTCTTCTGCGCTTTTGAATTGAATACCATAGCGTAAAAAGACGATGCCACAAATCAAGCCTGGCAGAACTGCCCATATATTATACAAAACAACAAAATTGGCTAGACACAATACAATAAACACGATGCCTAAAAGGGTATAAGCTTTATTTTTCATTACCATGTGTGTCGCCCCCTTAATGGATTTTGACAATGCTGACTTAGTTAACTCATATCTTATCACATAATTTACATTAATTTTACAAATATTATATAATTTCTTCAAAAAAGGAGCGTCATGGGTTTTTAGCGATTGACGAAAATGCATAAACCCATATTAATAAGAGAAAAAAGTAAGTTGCGTTATAATGTACTTATTACTTTTTACTGAATAACGGAGGGGAACGTATGCAGATATTTCTAGGTACAGTAACAGAAAACGATTATCCAGTGATTGCACACTTAAAAGACAAAAAAGATAGTGAAGGGCTCTTCGAAGGGGAATATTACGAAGATAGTTTGCGTGAATTAAGACGCTTGCCTAACTATAATCATGATTTTGAAATGATTGCGCGTACTGATGATAATGAAATCGTTGGTCATATTTTGATGATGCAAGAGTTGATTCGAAATGAAGAAGATATACAGCGCCCTTTAATGATACGTTCATTATCTGTGAAAGAGGATTATAGAGAATATGGAATCGGCAAGGCTTTGGTAGAAGCAGTAGAAAGCCGAGCAAAAGAGGCTGGCTATAATGAAATTATTGTAGAGGGTGAACCAGATTATTTTAGATCGCTCGGTTTTATCCCTTTAAGTAATTTCAGTGTAGAAGTTCCAGAGGGTGAAGATATAGATCAATATAGTGTTTATCTATTGTGGGATACTTTAGATGCGCATCCACAAGGACAGTTAATCTTTGAAAATGAAGTTTGATTTCTATAATCGCATTGCATCCTGTCTGCGTGCTATAATAATGATGATTTGTATTCGGAGGTGCGAAAGTGAATTATCAAGCTTTATATAGAATGTATCGACCACAAAGTTTCAGTGATGTGGTTGGACAAGAGCATGTAACTAAGACGCTCCGTAACGCGATTGCTAAAGGTAAACAATCGCATGCTTATATTTTCAGTGGTCCTAGAGGGACTGGGAAAACGAGTATTGCGAAAGTATTTGCGAAAGCAATCAACTGTCCTAACAGCGTTGACGGAGAACCCTGTAATGAATGCGACATTTGTAAGAGTATTACGCAAGGCTCTAATTCAGATGTCATTGAAATTGACGCAGCAAGTAATAATGGTGTCGATGAAATCAGAAACATACGAGATAAAGTGAAATACGCACCATCACAATCAAAATATAAAGTCTATATTATCGATGAAGTGCATATGCTGACAACGGGTGCATTTAATGCGTTGTTAAAAACGTTAGAAGAACCGCCAGCACATGCTATTTTTATTCTGGCGACAACGGAACCGCATAAAATTCCGCCTACTATTATTTCACGTGCGCAACGCTTTGATTTCAAAGCTATCAGTTTAGATCAAATTATTGATCGTTTGCGTTATGTTTCGGAATCTCAACATATTGAATTCGATGAAGAAGCGATTGCGTTTATTGCGAAAGCATCAGAAGGTGGTATGCGTGATGCATTGAGTATCATGGACCAAGCGATTGCATTCGGTGATGAACACTTAACATTGCAAGATGCGTTGAATGTAACTGGTAGTGTAGATGAAGCTTCTCTGAATGCTTTATTAAATGATGTCGCAAATGGAGAAGTGAAAGCAGCTTTTGCACGCTATCATCAATTTATAGAAGACGGTAAGGAAGTCAATCGTTTAATTAATGATCTGATTTACTTTGTACGTGATACGATTATGAATAAAACAGCCCAAAATCAAACAGAATATGATGCTTTGATGGGCTTTGACTTTGATACCTTATATAAAATGATTGATTTAATTAATGATACATTAGTATCTGTGCGTTTTAGTGTAAATCAAAACGTACACTTTGAAGTATTATTAGTTAAATTGGCGGAATTGATTAAAGCGGGTGGAGCTTCTAAAACATCAGAGCCTCAAACTTCAATGAATCAACCGCAAGCAACGCAAACAGCAGGTGCCAATGATGTTAATAGTGCTTTATTACAACGTTTAGAACATCTTGAGCAAGAATTGCACGCTTTAAAACAACAAGGTGTTCCACAAGTGAACACTCCACCTAAGCAACAAACAGCCTCTAGAGGGCGTCGTAAGAGTAAGAACAGCTACTCTATGACGCAAATTGCGAAGGTACTAGATAATGCGAATAAAGAAGATATTCAATTATTAAAAGAGCATTGGCAAGAAGTAATTGATCATGCGAAAAATCACAATCAAAAAGCGTTGGTGAGTTTATTGCAAAACTCTATTCCAGTCGCAGCGAGTGAAAAAAGCGTCTTGGTTCAATTTGAAGCAGAGATTCATTGTGAAATCGTAAATGACGATGATGAGAAACGTAAAAACTTAGAAGAAGTTGTACGCAGTATTATCAACAAAGATGTTGCAGTTGTCGGTGTACCTGCAGACCAATGGATGCAAGTACGCTCTGAATATCTTCAAAATCGAAAACGTAATCAACAAGCAAACCAAACAGAAACGAAACAAGAAGCACCTCAAGATGATATTGTTCAAAAAGCCAAAGACATGTTTGGTGAAGACACTGTTCATGTCATGGATGAAGAATAAAGTAAATACAGCACACAGCCTTTCAGATACCATCATTGTCGAAAGACCTGTGTGCTTTGTGTTATAATTTGCATATCAATAGAAGAGATAGGAGAGTAAATAATGGGTTTCTTCCATTATAAGTAAAAAAATCGATTGAATACGATTGAACTCTTGTATCTTAGACTTATGTTGAATAATAAAGCTAGAATCTAAGGAGGAACTATATTATGCGCGGTGGCGGAAATATGCAACAAATGATGAAACAAATGCAGAAAATGCAAAAGAAAATGGCTGAAGAGCAAGAAAAATTAAAAGACGAAAGAGTTAAAGGTACAGCAGGCGGCGGTATGGTGACTGTAACTGTAACAGGTCATAAAGAAGTCGTGGATGTTGAAATCAATGAAGAAGCAGTCGACCCAGATGATGTTGAAATGCTTCAAGATTTAGTGTTAGCTGCTACAAATGAAGCGATGAATAAAGCAGATGAATTAACATCAGAACGCTTAGGCAAACACACTAAAGGCTTGAACATTCCTGGAATGTGATAAGCCATGCATTATCCAGAACCAATTTCGAAACTTATTGATAGTTTCATGAAATTGCCAGGCATTGGGCCGAAAACGGCACAACGTCTGGCATTTCATGTCTTAGATATGAAAGAAGATGACGTCGTTCAATTCGCAAAAGCACTTGTAGATGTCAAACGTGAATTAACATATTGCAGTACATGTGGTCATATTACTGAAGAAGACCCTTGTTATATTTGCCAAGATAAACAGAGAGATCGTTCTGTCATTTGTGTGGTTGAAGACGACAAGGATGTTATTGCAATGGAAAAAATGAGGGAGTATAAAGGGTTATATCATGTATTGCATGGTGCAATCTCTCCAATGGATGGTATCGGGCCGGAGGATATTAATATTCCTTCATTAATAGAACGATTAAAAGATGAAGAAGTAAAAGAATTGATTCTTGCGATGAATCCTAACTTAGAGGGTGAATCGACAGCAATGTATATTTCTCGACTTGTGAAACCAATCGGTATTAAAGTCACAAGATTGGCGCAAGGTCTTTCTGTAGGCGGAGACTTAGAATATGCAGATGAAGTGACTTTGTCACGCGCAATTGCTGGCAGAACAGAGATGTAAAATCAGTGCAGAAGTGTCATAATACTAGAGGTTCAACCTCTTATTATGCCCTTCTGCACTTTTTTAAAACTTTTTTAGAAAAAAATAAAGTTTGGTTTTTGTGAGGAATGTTAAGAGGTTGTGAAGGGTTATAGAAATGTAAGGGGATATTTAACGAACATTAAAAGTTTCATCAGAATAAAAGTACGGAAAATAGCGTCATCGAGTAGTTTAAGAGCGAAAAAAAGATGGGTTTTAAGGGTTGCAAAAAAACGCAGAAGCTAGTATAGTTAATACCTGTTGAACGAACGAAACAAATAACTTCAACAATCACATAGAAAAAACTTCTTAAAAAACTTTTAAAAAAGTGTTGACTTTGAAGTTTTAAGAGAGTATAATTGATTCTTGTGAGTCGGAAAAATAAACCGAATGAACATTGAAAACTGAATGACAATATGTCAA
>NZ_KV820900.1:0-87746 GCF_001815505.1 Staphylococcus sp. HMSC072B07
GTTTTTGCTCACCAGTCCTATTTGACAGAGAGCCCTATTTTGCAGAAGGATTATAAAATATATAAGTAGCTTATTTTATTTTTAAAAGGAGGAAGAAAGAGATATGACAACCCCTATTATCATAGATACTGATCCAGGTATTGATGACGCAGCAGCTATTAGTATTGCACTGAATCATCCTGAGATTGATGTGAAGATGATTACTACCGTACATGGTAATGTCAATATAGATAAAACTACACGAAACGCCCTACAACTCAAAGCATTCTTTGAAAGCGATGTTCCAGTACATCGTGGTGCAGTCGCACCTTTAATCAATGCACCGATTGATGCTTCTCACGTACATGGTGAAACAGGTATGGGTGGTTATGAACTTCCAGAACCCTCACCAGAATTACTTGCCTCTAATCGAGCTATAGAAGCTATGCGAGAAACTATTCTAGAATCTGATGAACCCATTACACTTGTGCCAATTGGTCCTCTAACAAATATCGCTTTGCTTTTTAAAACGTATCCAGAAGTTAAATCTAATATCAAAGCGATTGTTTTAATGGGTGGCAGTGCTGGACGCGGTAATGTTACACCTGCTGCTGAATTTAATATCTACTGTGATCCTGAAGCTGCAGATATTGTCTTTAAAGCAGGTCTCCCTATCACAATGGTTGGACTTGATGTAGCAAGAGGTGCTAGTTTATCAAGTACTGCAATCAACGAGTTGAAATCTATTAATCAAACTACCCATATGTTGTATCATATGTTTAATCATTACCACGGCGATGAATTCGATACAGGCATTGCTGTATATGATGCTTATACCATGCTTTACCTACTGCATCCAGAACACTTTAAAACTGCAGATGCAGCAGTTGCGATTGAATTAAACGGCACTTACACACGCGGTGCTACTGTTGTGAATTACAATGCTCAAGAAAAGTCAGTAAACGTTGTT
Source organism: Staphylococcus sp. HMSC072B07 (assembly GCF_001815505.1). Taxonomy (NCBI): domain Bacteria; kingdom Bacillati; phylum Bacillota; class Bacilli; order Caryophanales; family Staphylococcaceae; genus Staphylococcus; species Staphylococcus sp. HMSC072B07. The sequence goes on from NZ_KV820900.1 coordinate 950, forward strand.
TTAGCAGTAGACAAAACTCGCTTTAAACAGCTGTTCTTTGAGGCACTCTCATATGCAAAATAAAACCAAATATGGTACATTCCCAATAAATTATTATGCTATAATAATGACGAAATCGAAAAAATATACAGGTTGTGAAATATAATGAATTTAAAAGAAGCGCGACATCAAAAAATACTATCCATCTTAAAAGAAAACGGAAGCGTCAGCGTCAGTTATTTATCTAATGATATGGACGTGGCTGCAATGACTATCCGACGTGATTTAAAAGAGCTTGAACATAAAGCCTTACTTGTACGTGTTCACGGCGGAGCTGTCTTACCTCATACCTTTTATAACGAGCTTGCAAATGAAGAAAAACAACAGCTGAATAGTGATAAAAAACGTATGATTGCTGAAAAAGCCAGCCGACTAATTCAAAATGAAGATACGGTATTTATTGGCTCAGGTACAACAAATGAAGCCATCTTCCCTTTCATAAAAGATATGCGTTTACATATCATTACCAATTCACTGTATATTTTTGAACAATATGAAGGCTTAGAACATATGGATATTGTTTTAATCGGTGGCCGTTATCGAAAGAAAACAGGTTCATTTATCGGACGTCTCGCAAATACAATGCTGGAGTCATTACATATTGATAAAGCATTTATTGGCGTCAATGGTATCAGCGATAATGATGCGACAACTGCGAATGAAGAAGAAGGAAAAGCCAATGAAATTATTTTGAACCAATCTTCGAAGAAATATCTTGTTTCGGATAGTTCAAAATTCAATACACGTGCTTTTTCAGTTTTCTATCAAATCGATCATTTAGATGCGATTATTACTGATAACGATATTTCGCAAACAATCAGAGAGAATTATCAAAACTATACTGATATCTTATAATTTAATACGAACATTAACGCACACGAAACGTGTGCGTTTTCTTTTTGTCTAATTATTGAAATATCCCCTCTTATCTTCTTATAAATTCCCTTTTATCAATAGATTTACTTATTTTTTACAATCTATCAAATTGACAAATTACCCCTTGAAGTGTATATTCTAGATAAGAACAAAATCAAACATTTTCGAACAGGAGGATTTATTATGTCTATTGTTATTCATAGTGATTCACAGTCAAAAGAATTAAAAGATTTCATTTTAGAATCTTTAGCAGATGCTGAGTACGAAATCGAGGACTTATCAGTAAACAGTAAAGCAACTAACATTGCTGAAATTACACTTGAGGTTACTAAATATGTCCAAGAACACGAAGGTACTAAAGCCATTGTCATCGACAAATACGGTATTGCACCTTTCAACTTTGCGAACAAACAAAAAAATATTATTGCAGCAACGGTTTCAGATGAGCAATCAGCAAAAATGACTCATAGACACAATAATACAAACGTTATCGTATTAGGTAGCGAAGTTGTAGGTAAATTAAACGCATTAAACTGCGTAAAAGCATTCTTAAAAGCAGGCTACGACGCTGGACGACACCAAATCAGAGTAGATATGTTGAATTCTTTATGTTAATAGGAGGATATTAAATTATGAAAATTGCTATTGGTTGTGACCATATTGTTACAAATATTAAAGCAGAAGTTGCTACTTATTTAAAAAATAACGGACATGAAGTTATTGATGTCGGTACTTATGACTATGTACGTACACACTACCCTATCTACGGTACACGTATCGGTCATTTAGTTGCTACAGGTGAAGTAGACTTTGGTGTTGCATTATGTGGTACTGGTGTAGGTATCAGTGCAAGTGCAACTAAAGTACCTGGAACTCGTGTTGCATTAGTTCGTGATGCAACAAGTGCACGTTTAGCAAGAAGCGAATACAACTGTAATGTCATCGCAGCTGGCGGTATGGTTACAGGTGTTGACTTAATCAAAAACATCGTTGATACATTTGCAGAAACAGAATATGAACCAACTCCAGAAAAAGAAGCGATCATCAAAGCAATGGATGAAACTTTAAAACCTGAAGATGTTCATTACACTCCAGATATGTTCGATGATTTCTTAACTAAATGGAATAACGGAGAATATCACGACTAATGACATTCAAACTATTAACCGTTACATTAAATCCTGCAATTGATATCAATTACCCATTAGAACACTTCGAAATCAATTCAGTTCAACGTGCAACCGAAGATTACAAATCAGCTGGCGGTAAAGGCATCAACGTAGCACGTGTTGCGAGTGAACTAGGAATTGATGTTACATGTACAGGAATTATCGGCGGTAAATTCGGCGAGTGGTTAACTAACAACTTAGATGAAACAAAAATCCAACATGATTTCACTGTTTCTCCAGCTTCAACTCGTTTATGTATCGCCGTTACAAGCGAAAATAGTCAAACTGAAATTCTAGAAAGCGGTGCATTGCAACCAGAAGAAATTCAAATCCGCTTCTTAGAACACTTCAATTCGATTATCTCTAACTTTGACTTAATTACGATTTCAGGCAGCTTACCTAAAGGCTTCCCTGAAGACTATTACGTCAAATTGTTAGAAGTCGCAAATGAACAGAATGTACCAGTTTGTTTAGATACTTCAGGACAAGTATTAAACTATACTGTTAATCATTCAAAACATTGCCCTCCTCTCTTAATCAAACCAAATGATGAAGAGATCAAAGCAATTACTAATTCAGACAACATCGACTTAGCCAATCAATTATTAGACGAAAGCTTAGCGCATATTCCATATATCTTATTATCTTTAGGTAAAAATGGTGCATTACTACGTCATGAAGCACAAGTCTATAACGTTGATATTCCTAAAGTCGTTGCGATTAACCCAGTAGGTTCTGGAGATAGCAGTTTAGCTGGTTTCAGCTATGGCATCTCTAAAGACGCTTCTATCCAAGAATCAGCAACATACGCTATGGCTGCTGGTATTTCCAATGCATTAGAAGCACGAACTGGCCACATTGACTTAAATAACTTTGAGAAATTCAGTAATCAAATAACTATTGAAAAGGTGGAGCATTCATCATGACAAAATCAATTAAACCTTTATTAAACGACAAAAACTACATCGCTGCATTAGCCATCGACCAACGTGGCGCTTTAAAACGCTTATTAGGTGAAGATGCTAAAACAGAAGATTTAGAACAATTCAAAGTACATGTATCTGAAGAGTTAACACCATACGCTTCAAGTATCTTATTAGACCCTGAATATGGTCTTCCAGCAACTAAAGTTCGTGCTAAAAATGCTGGTTTATTATTAGCTTATGAAAAAACTGGTTACGATGCTTCAGAACCAGGACGTTTACCTGACTTATTAAATGTATGGTCTGTTAAACGTTTAAAAGAAGCTGGCGCAGATGCTGTTAAATTATTAGTTTATGTTGACATCGACGAAGACAAAGCAATCAACGATCAAAAAGAAGCTTTCGTTGAACGTGTTGGTGCTGAATGTGTAGCTGAAGGTTTACCATTATTCTTAGAAATCGTTTCTTATGACGCTAACAACGCAGACAGCGGTTCTGAAGAATATGCGAAAGTAAAAGCATACAAAGTAAACGAAGCAATGAAAAAATACTCTGAACCTCGTTTCAACGTAGACGTATTAAAAGTAGAAGTTCCTGTAAACATGAACTATGTTGAAGGTTTCGGTGAAAAAGCATTATTCACTAAAGAAGAAGCTGCTCAAGCATTCAAAGAACAAGCTGCTTCAACTAACTTACCTTACATCTACTTAAGCGCAGGTGTATCTGCAGACTTATTCCAAAAAACTTTATACTTCGCTAAAGAATCTGGTTCTACATTCAATGGTGTATTATGTGGCCGTGCTACATGGAGAGGTGCTACTGACCACTTCTCAGAAGGCGAAGATGCTGTTGTAGAATGGTTCCGTACTGAAGGTAAAGCTAACATCGAAAGCTTAAACAAAGTATTAGATGAAACTGCTAACCCAGTTAAATAATAAATCGAATCACTATCTTGCCTAGCAACTTTTGGTTGCTAGGTTTTTTTATGTTTTCTATATAGACAGTTATCTATATAGTTGATACTCTATTAAAGAAAGGATGATTTAATGGACTATCAAACATTATCTACATACTTAAAAGCGATATCGAGCCCTATTCGCTTAGAAATACTCAATTTACTGTCTTGTGGGGAATTATGTGCTAATGATTTATTGACCTACTTTCAAGTGACACAACCTACCTTAAGTCATCATATGAAAGCTTTAATGGATAATCATTTAGTTAATAAACGCCAAGATGGTAATAAACATTATTATCATTTGAATACAGAAACCTATACTTCCCTCTTAGATCAACTCCATGATATAGGTACATCTCAACCTAGTTGTGCATGTCACAACATTCATAAAGGAGTAGAACGACTTTGACTTTTCTAGCCATAACAATTTTTATACTTACCTTAATTTTTGTGATATGGCAGCCTAAAGGGCTGGATATTGGTATTACAGCGCTTGTAGGTGCTGTGCTTGCCTTGATCACTGGTGTTGTCACATTAAGCGATGTCGGTGAAGTGACACAGATTGTATGGAATGCGACACTCACATTCATCGCATTAATCATTATTTCTTTAATCTTAGATGAGATTGGTTTCTTTGAATGGGCAGCTTTACACATGGTAAAAGCATCACAAGGTAACGGGATTAAGATGTTTGTTTATATCATGTTATTAGGTGCTGTGGTTGCGGCACTTTTTGCCAATGATGGTGCAGCATTAATATTAACGCCTATCGTTCTTGCGATGGTGCGACATTTGAACTTTAATCAACGTGTAATTTTTCCGTTCATTATCGCAAGTGGTTTTATTGCGGATGCGACTTCCCTACCGTTGGTCGTTAGTAACCTAGTCAATATTGTCTCTGCTGACTACTTTAATATTGGTTTTGTTGAGTATATGAAACATATGATGCTCCCTAACCTTTTTGCGCTTGTAGCCAGTATTATCGTGCTTTATCTATATTTTAAGAAACCCATCCCAACACATTTTGATGATACAACACTCAAGTCACCCCGTAATGCGATTAAAGATGATAAGTTATTTAAAATAGCTTGGATTGTGCTTTCAGTATTACTCATAGGTTATGTCATCAGCGAGTCATTAAATATTCCTGTATCATTCATCGCAGGCGTAGTTGCGTTAGCTTTCTTAGTACTCGCAAAAGGCTCTAAAGTTGTACACACAAAACAAGTTATTAAAGGCGCACCTTGGAACATTGTCTTATTTTCACTTGGTATGTATTTAGTTGTCTTCGGACTTAAAAATGTAGGCATTACTGCGTTGTTAGGAAACATCATAGACAACTTCTCACAACATGGTTTATTGAGTGGTATTATAGGCATGGGCTTCTTATCAGCTGTCTTATCCGCAATTATGAACAATATGCCAACTGTCATGATTGATGCGATTGCGATTAATCAAGCACATGCCTCAGGTATCATCAAAGAAGGTTTAATTTATGCGAATGTGATCGGTTCTGATTTAGGGCCGAAAATGACCCCTATCGGTTCGCTCGCAACATTACTTTGGTTACATGTTTTAGCTCAAAAAGGCGTCAAAATCTCATGGGGTGTTTACTTAAAAACAGGTGTGATTGTGACATTACCTGTCCTATTCATCACACTTATCGGTCTATATCTCTCACTACTACTTAATTAGAAAAGAGGAACACATATGGATAAACCTATTATTTACTTTATTTGTACAGGCAATGCATGTCGCAGCCAAATGGCAGAAGGTTTCGGAAAAGTGATACTTGGAGACGACTGGACTGTTATGTCTGGAGGGATTGAAGCACATGGTGTGAATCCTCTTGCGGTTAAAGCGATGCAAGAAGTTAACATTGATATCAGCGATCAAACCTCTGATAAAATCGATATTGATTTATTAAACAAAGCCAAACTCGTTGTGACGTTATGCGATCATGCGGAGGCACATTGCCCTGTCGTCCCTAATCATGTTAAAAAAGTACATTGGGGCTTTGAAGATCCTGCCGGCAAAGATTGGTCTGTTTTCCAACAGGTCAGAGACCAAATTGGTCAACGTATTCTGCAGTTTAAAGATACGAAGCAATAACTTTCAAACATATATTCTATACCAACTTATATAACAAAACCCCTCAGAAAATTCTGAGGGGTTTTGCCTTACTTATTTACTTTCCATAAATGTCGTCTGATAATTGTTTATACCATTTCGCACTGTCTTTAACATAACGTTTTTGAGTTTCGAAATCGATATAGAATAAACCATAACGTTTATTGTAGCCGTTTGACCAGCTGAACATATCTTGTAGTGACCAGATGAAGTAACCTTTAACGTTGATACCGTCTGCGTATGCACGTTCGATTGCTTCAATATGTTGTCTTACATAGTCAATACGTTCGTCATCATGTACTTCACCGTTATCTTCAAGTACATCTTTGTAGCCTAGGCCGTTTTCAGTAACATAGATTTTTTTGTAGTTAGGATAGTCGTTTTTAATACGTTCCATCATGTCATATAGACCTTCTGGATAAATGTACCAATCCCAGTCATTTGTAGGGATTGCTTCATTTTTAACAACTTCTCCGATACCTTTAACACGGAAGACAGAAGTTCCTTTATCGCCTGTACCATTATGGTGAATATAGCTTTCTTCATTATGGTATTTGATCCAGTTACTTTGGTAATAGTTAATACCTAAGAAGTCAAGTTGTGGTGCAGCTTTACGGATTTCTTCTAGTTCTTCTTCGCGAATATCTAATTGTTCGAATTCTTCACCTAAGATTTCTCTTACTACAGTTAATTTAGCTGGAGTATAGTAACCTAGGAATGTTCCGTCTAACATGAAACCATTCATAAAGATATCATGTTTGTAAGCAGCGATTTGGTTTAATGGTTGATCATCGATGCTGTAGAATTGTGTTAATGCGTGAACTAAACCAATTTCACCTTCATAACCTTTTGATTTAAATAAGTTTACAATGCGGCTATGTGCAGCGATTTGGTTATGTTGTGCTTGTAAACATTTTAAAGTGTTGTACTGTTCACCAGGAGGGAAAGCACCTGTAATATATTGTCCTTGAACATACGCGATTGGTTCGTTGATTGTGATCCAGTATTTAACAACATCATGATATTCGTCAAATACAAGTTCAGCATAACGTTCGAATGCATCGATTTGATCTTTGTTTAACCAGTCACCTTTTTCAAATAAAGTTTCTGGAGTATCAAAGTGGTGAAGTGTAACAAAAGGTTCGATTCCATATTTATGGCAAGTTTCGAATACTTTGCGATAATATGTCAAACCTTTTTCGTTTACTTCACCTGTACCATCAGGAATAATACGTGACCAAGCAATTGAAATACGGATTGCTTTGATACCATATTCTGATGCTAATTTGATATCTTCTTCATAACGATTGTAAAAATCACTTGCTGGGTCTGGAGAAAAACGTCCTTGTTTTTCTAAGAAACCATCCCATAATACACGACCTTTACCATCTACAGTACTTGAACCTTCAACTTGATATGCAGCAGTTGCAGCACCTAATACAAAGTCTTTAGGTAATTTACTCATTAAATTGTCTCCTTTTTAGTTAATTAATATCTTCAATATTACTAGTTACATCACACACAAATGGAGCCCCTTGCCGCTTGTGTAGATACTTAAGATGTCGTGTGTAAATGCGACAAGGGGCTATGTGTGTGTCTTACATTAAATTATTGCTTATTTTTCGTTGATTTTTTCGAAAATCAATTTCATTGCGCCTTCTCCATCACGAGTTAAGCCAATGTATTGTTTACCAGTTGTTGGTACTAATACAGCACCGTATTGATCAGTATATTTTCTCATTTCATCTTTCATCGCATCCATTTGTGGTGCTAAGATTACGATGTCCATATCTTTGATTAAGTCCATATCTTGACCGTAAGCACGAGCTGTTGCTTCTAACGGAATGTCATTTTCTTTCGCATATTTGTTTAAGCTGTTTGCTAAGATACCGCTTGTACCACCGCCGGCACATACAACTAATACGTTTGTATGTTCACGAGAATTGAAGTCTGGAGTGTTTTCTTCAACTTCAATTGGTGCAGCAGTTCCGCCGCCAGCTGTAGCAGCTGCAGCTTTTTGTAATTCAATTTCATGTTCTTCATCAAGTTTTAATTTGTCATAAGCTTTGATGAACGGGAACCAAATTGTAAAGTCTAATACTAAGATAATGGCGATTAATAATAATGATAATACTGAGAAGTTAGACGCCATATAGATACCGATTGGACCTGGTGTTGGCCATGGTAAGAAGTGCATAAATCCGTTCATTCCAAGATTATCTACGAAGAATTTTAAAATCCAAGAGTTTAAAATTGGTGTGATAATGAAAGGAACCATGAACACTGGGTTCAAGATGATCGGTGCACCAAATAATAATGGTTCGTTAACGGCGAATGTAGTCGGGATAACCGAAGCTTTACCCACCGCTTTTAATTCAGGGGACTTACATAGGAAAATGAAGATATAAGGTACTAATAAAGTTGCACCTGTACCACCAATTAATGCTACGAAGTCTTGTGTTGATTGAGTTAATGCGTAATGCGCATGTTCACCCGCTCTGAATAAACGTAAGTTTTCTACTTGGTTGTTGTACATAATCGCGATTACTGCCGGACCAACTACTGAAGGACCGTGAACCCCGATAAACCAGAAGAATGCCATGAAACCAAAGATAATCGCGAATCCTAAGTAACCGTTTGCTGCTCTGAATAATGGAGATAACAATGTAGTTACCAATTCTGCTGTGTTACCGTGTGATAATGCACGAACGACAATATCAACGATCCAGAAGAATGTTACTGAAAGTGCGAATGGGATCATGTCTTTAAATGCTTGCGCGATGTTACCTGGAACTTGCGGAGGCATTTTGATTGTGATGTTTCTACCAATACAGAATTTATAGATGTTCGGCACGATGAATGCGACTAAGAATGCTGCGATTAATCCTTTAGTACCTAATAATTCAATGCTGATACCATCTTTGATTGGTTTAACTGCTAAGATTAATAACGAAGCTTCAGCAGCTACGAAAGTTGAAATTACGTTGATTTGGTTCGTTTTAGGTAATTTCAAGTTTCTGTTGTCGGTAAGTGATTTAGTTACAGTACCTGCCATGAAGACGGCTAACATACCCATCGTGAAGTTATAAACTTTCATGATGATGTCTTCAATATTTTTAGGCCAGTGGAATCCCCATACGTTTGGTACATAAGCTACCAAGATAAATAAAGATGAGAATAAAACGACTGGCATTAAAGCTACGAAACCATCACGGATTGCAGTTAAATACGGGTTAGATGCAATCTTTTCAAAGAAAGGTTTCATTTTTTCAATCATTTTAATAATTTTATTCATGCTGTCACCTGCTTATTAGTGTTTTAAATCACGGAGTTGTTCATATAAGTCAATCATGTAGTTTGCTGCGTCTCTCAAAGCCATTGTAGTCATCAAATGGTCTTGACCGTGAACCATGATAAAACTAATATCAGATGCTTCTCCTGCTGCTTCTTTCGCTAACATTTGCGTTTGTTCCTTATGTGCTTCTGTGATAAAGTTGTTGGCTTCAACAATGTGTTGACGTGCTTGTTCAAAATCGTTTTCTTTAGCAGCGGCTAAAGCTGCCATTACTTCTCGACGTGCATCACCTGCAATCGCAACGATTGTGAAACCAATCATCATGTTTTCTTCTTTGTTGCTCATGGTGTTTCCCCCTTAGGTTGAATTAAAATGTGTAATTTACAATTATCAACGCCAACGATACAACATGAACATATAAAAAATTATCGCAGCTTTTTATGTTCGTTATTGTTCGTTTTTGTTCACAATAATAATGTAACTTTTTAACTCGTACTAGTCAATTCAAATTTTAAAAATTATAGTTGTTTCAAGCGATTTATGAAAAATAAGTTACATAATCTACATAAAATTGACAGCGCTTTAAAGATTTGAATGAATTCCCTTTCATTTTGACGTAAAAAAAGACTACCTAGGCATTAACCTAAGTAGTCCATTTCGTATTTAAAGATTAGTCATCTTTTTCATTTTTTAAAATTTTAGCTGTTTTTGCATCCAAGCTGAACTCTTGTTTAGAGTTGCCTTTTTGCAAGTCTACATCGTAAACGAATTTACCTTCGTCACTATCTCTTGATAATGACCATTCATGGATATCACCATTGAAGTTGTCTTTCGCTTTTTTGACGATTTCATCATAAGGTTTGAAGTCTTCATATTTGAATGATTTTGCTTTGTCATAATCATCTTCTTTTTCAGTTGATTTATTCATGACTTTACCATCTTTACTGTTGATGATAACTTCTCCTTCTTCACCTTGTTTTTGTAAATCGATTTTATATGCCCATTTGCCTTGTTCTTTTTCAAATGAGATTTCTTTTAATTCACCATCATATTCTTTCTTAGCAGTTTTTACTGCATCTTCAGGTTGAGTTTTAATATCTCCTAGTTTAATAACGTTACTGTTTTTACCAGTTTCGCTTGTACCAGAAGTATCACCTTTTTGTTTTTGTTCTGTATTGGCTTTTTGTTCTGAATCATTTTTGTTTTCATCGCTTGATCCGCCTTGCCCACATGCAGCAAGGACTATTCCGGAAGCGACTAATAAAGAAAGCATTTTTTTCTGCATATCGATTCCTCCTTGTATTTATATACCCGTTACGCCATGAATTATTTAAATTATTCCCAATATTTTGTGTTATTATACATTTAAATATATTGTTTTCTCTTTATTTGAGAAATTGTTTCCAAACAAAATAGACTGTCTCGCTCTACATATCACTGTAGATGAAACAGTCTATTACTTCACTTTTTTATTCTACTGTTTTGCTTTTTTAGTAGGATCTGGTTGTTTCAGATAATCCATAAAAATCTTTTTCATTAATGTTTCATTCTTACCAACTGGTTTTTGATAGTTAGTGCCCATCACTAATATATAATCCTTATTGAAGTAGCAAGTAAATTGTTGCCCATAAAAGATACCATTCGCGCGCGCACTCTGACCAAAACTGTAAAAGCCATAACGATATGCATGTGGAAACTCTTTGGTGTTCACTTCATGTAAGAGTTGATTTGTAGTATGAGCATTAAACATCTTCTGATTTTGTAATGCTAAGACAAATTTCCCCATGTCTCTAGGTGCCATATACAAATTACCTGCCCCATAATATTGATCCATGTATGCAGGAAACTCTGGTATTTTTAATTCATTATAGCCTTTAGCCATATAAGGTTTATAAGCAGTGTTATTGTAAAAGGCTGTTTGGTTCAATTCATATGGTTGCACAAAGTTTTGATTGAAATAATCTGCATATGACATCTTAGTGACCGCTTCAATCACCCGCGCTAACACAATATAATTCGCATCATTATATTGATGCTTTCTAAACATATCCGGCTGCAACCCTTGTTCCTGCAACATATGAACTGCTCCATCTATACTATGGATATTCGTTTTCGGGCGAAACATTTGTATACCGCTTTGATGCAGCATAAAATCACGCAGAATCAAAGGTTCATTGGTTTGAAACCAAGGTAGATATTTTGTCACTTCATCGTTGATGTTGAGTTTACCTTCTGTTTCTAACTTTTTAAGCATCATACCTGTCATAAACTTTTGCGCTGACCCAATCAAATACATTGAATTAGGATTCGTCTTTTTACGATTGATAAAGTCTTGATAACCATATCCTTTATCCATCACGAGTTTACCTTGGTAATATATCGCAATATCACCATTGAACTTTTGTTTTTTCAAATATTCATCAATGGCTGTATAGCGCACATTCTTTTCATTCATTACAGTTTTATAACTTCCAACTTGAACTGATGGATGATTATCTTTAGTTTTCAAAAGGTTATGATGATGTCCGTATTGTTGAAAATGTTTCCAATTTAAATAATAGGTTATCACACCGGCTATAAGTGCGACCATTAGTATAAATATCATTATCTTTATTAGTTTTCTCTTCATTGTTGTCCTCTTCACTTGATGTCACGTCTTGAAATGATACGTTAGTTGATTTGATATCGTTTTTGTTTTGATATTAAAAAACGGTTTAAATCAAATGACTCTGCTTTTTTTAGTTGGATCTGGCTGATGTAATTGTTTCACAAAAATATCTTTCATATAGTGTTCATTAACGTATTTCGGATATTGATAGTTCGTTCCCATTACCACGATATAATCTTTGTTAAAATAGCTGGTCATTTGATGACCGAAAAACATACCATTAACACGATTACCATTATCATAACTATAAAAGCCATAACGATAAGGTTCATTGTAAGTTGGTGTGTGTAATTCGTATAATAACCCTTCCGTATCTTTTGGAGATAAGATTTTATTTTCTTGCAAGTTTGCGATCAGCTTTGCCATATCTCTCGTTGACATAAACAAATTACCTGCACCGTAGTAATGGTCCATAAATTTTAAAGTCATCGGTTGTTTTTCAGCATTGTAACCTTGTGCCATAAACGGTTTATATTGTGTTTCATTATAGAAAGCTGTTCTATATAATTGGTTCGGATTTTTTAATTTTTCATCAAAGTATTGATCAAATGACTTGTGTGTCACTTTTTGGATAACATCAGACAATATAATGTAGTTCCCATCATTATATTGATGTTTATGATATTTACCCGGCTGAATGCCTGCACGCTGTAACTCTTTCGCAACATCTTCATTACTGTGTGCTGTATTGCTGCCAGTAAATTTCTTTAAACCGCTTCGATGCAGCATTAAATCCTTCAAATAAAGGGGTTGCTCTGTTTTAAACCACGGCAAATATTTATCCAATCGGTCATTAATATTTATTTTGCCTTCACTTTCTAATTGTTTCAATAATAAGCCTGTTGTGAACTTTTGAGAAGAACCGATCAAATACATAGAGTTTGGTGTATTTTTCTTATTCTCTTCAAAATTTTGATAGCCATACGCTTTGTCCATAATTAACTGACCCTTATGAAAAATCGTAATTGTACCGTTAAAACCTTTACCTTTTAAATATGCATCAATTTTAGGGTCTACTGCATTATCTTTCATTACAGTATAGTAATTTGCTTTTTCTTTTGACTGTGCGTTTCCACTTATTTTCGGCGGTTGATGCTGACTATAGCTTTGATGATGTTTCCAATTTAAATAAACCGAAAATACACCGACTAACAACGTAACTACAACGACAAAGATAAGGCCGTTCTTTATTCTTCTATTCATTCATTTCCTCTTTTATCGATATGTCTTTCTTGTTTGTTTAATTCATTTTTATTAATCCAAATACGTTTGTTCAAATTGTGTAACAACAGCTTCTAAATCTTCAACATTTAATGAGAAGTACACTTTGATTTTAGGTTCTGTACCTGAAGGTCTTAACGCGATAAAGCCTTCATCTAAAATGAAGCGGATTAAGTTGCTTTGTGGTAATGTTGTTTCCACTGTTTGATGATTGACTAAGTCTGTAATGGTCTTCGTTTGATAATCTTCAATTTGTTTCACTTTTAGCCCAAGTAATGTATCTGGTTGTTCTTTTCTGAAACTTTCAAGTAAATCATTTATTTTTTGTCTGCCTGAAGCACCTTCAAATTTAGGTGAAATCGTTTTGTCTTTGAAGATACCTGTCAAAGCATAAACTTCATCTAAGACACCTTTAAACGTTTTACCTTGTTGGGCTAATTCATTTTTGTATTTAACCACTAATGGAATCATTTGAATCGCATCTTTGTCTCTTGAGAATGGTGCTGCTAGATAACCATGGCTTTCTTCATAACCTAATACCAATTGTTCATCAGTATCTTGTTTGTTTTGAAGAATTTCAGAAATAAATTTGAATCCTGTTAAAACTGTATTACTTTCTAAATCTAATGCTTGTGCTAAGCGATCACTTGCTGCACTGCTGACGATAGATTTCACCATGTATAACGGTTGGTTTGTACCTTCTGCTTTTAATTGGTCATGACGCAATTTTAATAAGATTAAGCCGATTTCATTACCGTTGAAGTAACGGTGTGTACCATCTTTGTAGCGTTCGATTATGCCGAAGCGGTCAGCATCAGGATCCGTTGCTAAAATCAATTGGGCATCTTCTTGATCAGCTAAACGTAAACTATACGTAAAGGCTTGTTCTTCTTCTGGGTTCGCATAAGCAACTGTCGGGAAGCTGCCGTCAGGTTGTGACTGTTCTTTTTCGATGACATAATTGCTGTAATTTAATTTTTCAAAGATTTCGGATAAAATTGGTAGACTTGTACCATGTAAACTTGTTAACGCAATTTTTTCAGTCTGCGTTGGAATTGAATCAACTAATTTAATTACTTCTGCTTTATAAGCTTCTGTAACATCCTCTGATAAGTATGTAATGAAGCCATTGTTTAGTCCTTCTTCAAAATCTCCGCCTTCAATGTCTAATGGATCTTCAATTTGATTAATATAACTACTTAACATCTCAGAAGGTTGAGGCAATAATTGACCGCCGTCTGCACCATAAATTTTAATTCCATTATATTCTTTAGGATTATGACTCGCTGTAATCATAACACCAGCGTCTGCTTCTAAATAACGTACCGCAAATGATAATTCAGGTGTAGAATTATAATGTTTGCCTACTACAGCTTTCACTTCATATTGTGCTAGTACTGCTGCGATTTCATGTGCGAATTCTTCTGATAAGAAACGTGTATCAAAATGAATCACGACTAATGATTCAGGTTTATGTTCGCTTAAATATTTAGCTAAACCTACCGCAACTTTACGCACTGTAAAGGCATTTAAACGGCCAGGTCCTAAACCGATTAACCCTCTGATACCTGCTGTACCAAAAGCGAGTGTATCTTCAAATCCTTCATTTTTAATATTTTCAGTTTGATCTTTATAAAACGCTGAAACTAAACTTTCATCTATCTTATTTTCCCAATTCAATTTCATACTTACTTATGCTCCTCTCTATGATTTAAATCTACTATAAGTCAATAGTCCTCAATAATAGATAATATTACTTCACTTCAATAGTTTTATTATAACTTATGTTTTTCAGATTGACATACATCTCTGGACTAAATATTCTCACTGACCCAAGACTGAAGTTCTGTTAAATCATAATGGTTTTTTATATCTTTTGATACATTTTCAAGTGTAATACTAGTTAAAGTATTTATTAAAGTTTCCTCAATAATTGTTAATGATTCAGTTACCGCACATTTTTGTGCTTTTTCACCTTCATTTTCACCTAAAAAATTACGTAACAAGTGTTGGCTCGCGAATATTTTTCCTCTGCCTTCTATTGCCATGAACACATCATAAAATGTAATTTCTTCTAGAGGTTTTTCTAATGAAAACCCACCATTTTTACCTGGCGTTGAAATAATCAGTCCTTCATTTACGAGTAACTTAATAATTTTCTTTAAATATGAATGTGAAGTATTTAATCGCTCGCTTAAAGCAAGTGAATTGATACTTTTTCCGTCAGGTAATTCATTTAATATAAGTAAAACATAGATAGATTGTTCCCATCCTGATGATAATTTCATATTGACACACCATCCTTAAAGCTTTAATTTATACATTAGAGATAAACAATATCCCTAATAGAGATTTATACTTACAATTATTGTATAATTTTTTCTGATTTTTTTAAATGAAAGTGAGGAAATATACCATGGAAAAGCTAAGTTCTAAACATACGTTTCTTTTCAGTATAATTTTCACAACAATTTTTATGGGTTCTTCGTTTCCTACAGGAAAATATTTAATATCCGTTGATGGTACACCTCCATTTTATATTGGCGGATGGCGTTTTTTAATCGCAGGTCTACTTATGTTGTTAATTACCCTTGTTTTACGCGGTTGGCGCCCACTCGTGCCCGCTTCTAATCAAAACATTACTAAAGGAACAATCCTTGTCATTGTTATCGGCTTACTGCAAACAGCTGGTACAATGGGCTTTTTAAATTTATCAATGGCTAAAGGATTGTCATCTTCAATGTCATCTATCATTTTATTTACAAACCCTTTATGGTTAGCATTTTTAGCCCATTTTCTATTAAATGATAAATTGACAAAATTAAAAGTATTAGCGTTATTTCTAGGTATTACAGGTGTAGTAATCTGTTTAGGGTTAGATAAATCAACTTTAGGTATCGGTGCATTTTATGCACTCTTAGGATCTTTATGTTGGGCTGTCAATACAGTAATCACTAAAATGGTTGCTTTCGATAAAGGGCCATGGGTCCTCACAGGTTGGCAACTATTTATCGGCGGGTTTATCATGTTGATTATTTCTGCTGTTTCCAATGAACATTACCATATTTTCGACTTAAGCTTTTTTGGCTGGTTTAATTTAATATGGCTTATTATCCCAGCATCTATCGGATCGTTCGGCTTGTGGTTTTTAAGTCTTCGTATCGGTGGAGCTACAGTCGCAAGCAGCTTCTTATTTTTAGTCCCAGTTTCTTCAACAATTTTCTCTATTATTTGGTTGCATGAGAAATTTACTTTCAGCTTAGTAATCGGCGGTTTATTTGTAGTGATTGCTTTAATAATCGTTAATCATCATTCAGCACAGTCAAACGAGTGATGTAATTTATTAGAAGTTTTTCTGATTTATTTTTAGTAATCTGCTGTTTTGTGAAATAATAAGTGGGATACAAAGTTTGTAATTTAGCCATATTAGTATTAAAATATATGGTTATAATGAGCAAAATTATCGGCAATCCATGAGCGGTGCATTAGCTGCCTATTTATAGGATTGCTACATCTTAAAATTGAAACAGGGAGCAAGACTAATGAATAAAATTTTCAAGTATTTTTTAATACTTCTTTCACTCGTCCTGGTCATTATTCCTATTATTTTCGCAGTGATGTTATATAAAACTTCTAGAAGCGCAATCGATTCATCGTTCAGCGATAATTCCAATAGAGTATCGAATTTACGTGATGGTAAAGTCAATCCTGCAAAGGAGCCGATTTCTATACTTTTTTTAGGAATAGATGATAACAAAGGCAGACGAGAAGGCGGTCAAGCCACTGAGAAGTCACGCACAGACGCAATGATTCTTTCAACATTCAATCCTGATAAGAAACAGGTCAGAATGTTAAGTATTCCACGAGACACTATCAGTTATATTCCTAAAGTCGGTTACTTTGATAAAATTACACATGCGCATGCATTTGGTGGACCGAATGCTTCAATGGATGCAGTAGAAGCTACATTAAATGTACCAGTCGATTACTATGTACGTATTGATATGGACGCTTTCGTACAAGCTGTTGATGAACTTGGCGGTATTTATTATGATGTGCCATACAATTTAAATGAGCCGAATACAGGCGATGATGGTCGTATTAAAGTCAAAAAAGGCTATCATAAATTAAATGGCGATCAAGCATTAGCTGTAGCTAGAACAAGATATCATGATTCCGATTTAAAACGAGGACAACGTCAAATGGATTTAATTAAAATCCTAGCAACAAAAGCGCAAAAATTAGATAAAGTAAACAAACTTGATAACTTAATTAAAATTGTAGGTAAAAACTCAAAACATAACCTTTCAAACAAAGATATCCAAAAATTACTTACGACTTACCTTCCAGCTGATTTAGATATTAAAACAGCCCAAATCGAAGGAGATAACGAATTACTTAATGGTATCTATTATTACAATCCAGATATCAAAAGCATCAAGAAATATGCGAACTTACTACGTTCGGATTTAGGTCTATCTAAAATCAAAGATAAAGATGAATTCTTAAACGAACGCGTTATCAAACAATATGGTGAGTTAATACCATTAACACCAATTGATGACAGTTTATTAAGAGAAAATCAAAAAGATACGACTGAAGATGAAGAATCTGATGACCAATCTCAAGATGAACAATCAAATAATAATCAACAATACGATAATTCGGGTAATGAACAGTGGAATAACCAACAAAATCCAAATAACGGCTTTAATCAAAATCAGAACCCAGGTAATCAACAAAATCCGAATATGAATAATAACCCAGCGCAGCAACAAGCGCCTTCTGGTCAAGACTTTTATTAGAAAGAGGAGCGATAACGTATGCCACGTAAAACCTATGAGAAATTAAATAATATCAATGGAATGTTCGGTATTTTAGAGCAACAAATCATCCACAGTAAAGATATGGCACATTTCAGAAATGAATTCTTCTATGTGAACCATGCGCATAGAGAGAATTATGAAGCGTTACTGCTTTACTATAAAGATAGTGTTGAAAATCCATTTATTGATGGTGCTTGTTATATCGTTGCCCTACCTGAAATCTTTGATCGTGTAGACGTATTCGAATCTGAACTACCCTTCTCTTGGGTTTATGATCAAAATGGAATTACTGAAACCATGAAAAGCATCAGTGTTCCAATTCAATATTTAATTGCGGCAGCTCTTGAAGTGACTGACGTTAATATCTTTAAACCATCAGGTTTCACAATGGGTATGAATAACTGGAATATTGCGCAAATGCGTATATTCTGGCAATATACAGCCATTGTGCGTAAATATGCCCAATAATTAATTAATCGTTACAGCGCATGAATGCATGCATCTGTAACGATTTTTTTGTACGCTTATATCGTATCTAAAAAATAAATATGAGGATGATGAATATGTTTAAAATCGCAAAAAGCAAAAAGGAAATGCAAGATGTGTTTGATGTAAGAATCGAAGTCTTTGTGCATGAACAAAATGTACCTTTAGAAAATGAATTGGATGAATTCGAAGATGTCTCTATACATATTATCGGATATGATGATAACCAACGCCCTATTGCGACTGCACGTTACAGAGATTACAATGGTGTTGCAAAAATGGAACGTGTTGCAGTTTTGAAAGATTACAGAAAACAAGGGATTGGTCGCGATTTAATGAAATATATTGAAACAATTGCGAAAAACGATGGATTTTCAAAAGCAGTTTTAAATGGTCAAATTCAAGCACAAGCTTTTTATGAATCACTAGGTTATAAAGCCGAGGGCGACGTATTTCTAGAGGAAAATATTGAACATATAACAATGTCGAAAGCGTTATAATTTCTATGAAATTTACAATTTTTATAGATTAAAAGCCATATTAATGTAACCTTTAGTAACTATTTACTTTATAAACAATTGAGCACTCACATTAAGGTTTGATTACAAATCGATTAAAAACCTCTCTATCCTACTTTAGTCGTATTATAATATATGAAAATGATATATTACATAGTTTTGACATAGTGTCATATTCATTCAGTCTGCTAGTAGCTTTGTGTGTAGAAATGATATGACCTGGATAAATGTTAATAATGCGTTTCAACAACTACCAATGTGTTAATAACATCATCAAGTCATCTATTTTCTAACGTCACCCACAGATTTGAACTTCACTGACGTTAAGAATCAAACATCTAGGAAATTCAGAATTACCAATCCAGACGTTTATCTACAGACTGTAATATATTCAAAATAATATATTGTTAAAAGGAGTATCATTTTATGTCTAAAAAGTTTCATTACAAAACCCCAGCAATCATTGCATTAACAATCGCAGGATCTGCTATTACAACGCACCAAGCATATGCGCAAAGTAATTCAGAAACTTCAGAACCTACAAATACTACAAGCAATGTAAACCAGAATCAACAGCCGACAGGTAATCAAACGGCTCAAAATCAACAAGCAACTCAGGATACAGCTAAAACTATTGCTGGTACACAACAATACAAAGACCCTACACAAGTACAGCCAAAAGAAAATGATGAGAATTTGAGTTACGATTCTAAACTTGATCAATTAAATAATCAAGCAGAACCAAGTAATGAAGCAAATGCACAACCAACTGCAGATGCTCAAAACAATACAACTGATCAACCTGCTAATGTTACACAACAAGATACAGAACAAACAAATGCACAGGCTCAAAATGCGCAGGTAACAGAACAACAAAAATTAGCTGAACAACAAGCTCAAGCTGCTCAACAACAAGAACAAGCAAATAAACAACAAACTCAAGAAGCACAACAAGCTGTTCAAAAACAAGTTGTATCTGAACAAAACAAAGCTTCTCAACCTGAAGCACAAACATCAGTAAATCAAACAACACCTCAAAAAGTTGAACAACCTAAAGCAGCAACATATGCAGCACGTTCAACTGAACCTGTAACGACTTTCCGTTCAGTACAACAACCAACACAAACTGCAGCACGTTCAGTACAACAACCTACGCAAACAGCAACGCGTTCAGCACAAACTACACAAACTGCAACACGTTCTGCGCAACCTGCACAAACAACTTATAGTGCACCTAAACCATCACTACCAAAATATAAACCAACAGTGAATTCATCGATCAATGATTACATTCGTCAACAAAATTACAAAGTACCAACGTATGAGCAAGATTATTCTTCATACATTCCTAAATATAATTATCGTTATGGTAAACCTGAAGGTATCGTAATCCATGATACAGCGAATGAAAATTCAACATTGAATAACGAAGTTGCTTATATGAAAAACAACTGGCAAAATGCCTTTGTTCATGGTTTCGTAGATGGTAATCGTATTGTTGAAACAGCGAACACAGACTACCTTGCATGGGGTGCTGGTCCAGTAGCCAACGAACGTTACATTCACATGGAACTTGTGCATACACATGATAAAGATTCATTTGCGCGTCAAATGAACAATATCGCTGACTATGCAGCAACAAACTTACAATATTATGGTTTAAAACCAGATAGTGCTGAATATGATGGTCGTGGTACAGTATGGACTCACCGCGCAGTTTCAAACTTCTTAGGTGGTACAGACCATGTCGATCCACATGGTTACTTACAATCATGCGGCTATAACTATGATGCGTTATATGATTTAATCAATGAAAAATATTTAATCAAAGAAGGCGTTGTCGCACCTTGGGGTACTGCATCAAATACAACAACACAACCGACTCAACCAACAACTAAACCAACAACTAAACCGACAACAAAACCTAGCACAAATACATCTCAATTAAAATTAATTCCAGTAGATTCACTAGGTCGTCTCAACAACACTAACAACGGTTTATATAAAACAGTTTATGATAAAGCTGGTGTTCAAAACTCAAACTTAAATAACCAAACATACCGCTTAACTAAAAAAGCGTTATTAGGTGACAAATCATTCTACTTAATCAGTGATTATAATAAAGGTACAAATTATGGTTGGGTACAAACTGGCGACATCACATACAAAGTCGGCCATCCTGTTACAACTAATACTAAAACTTATGGTGTTCAATCAGGCACTAAATTATACAGCACACCTTGGGGTACTGATAAACAAGCTGTCGCAACTGTTTCAGGTACAGGTGCACAAGCATTTAAAGCTTCTAAACAAACAGAAGTCAGCCCTACTCAATTTGTATACGGTACTGTAAACGGTAAATCTGGTTGGGTAGATATCGCTAAATTATCTAACTACACTGCACCTAAAACAACAGTCAACAAACCAACAACACAAGTAAAAGGTGTAAGTACTACAACACCTTCTAAAACAACAACGACTAAAAAAGCTGTGAAACCAGCGACAAAACCTGTCGCAAAAACTACAACTAAAACAGCAGTTAAACCTACTGCTAAACCTGTTGCAAAAACAACTACTAAAACAGCAGTTAAACCTGCAGCTACAACAACTAAAAAAGTTGTTAAACCAGCAACTAAACCAACTACTGCAGTTAAAACTACTAAAACAGCGGTTAAACCTGCAGCGAAGAAAGTTGTTAATACAGTAAAATCTGTAGCGAAAACAACTGCTCAAAAAGTTCAACCTACTGCAAAAGCAGCTACAACAACTAAAGCAGTTTCAAAACCAGCAACAACAAAAGCTGCAACACAAACAACTAAAGCACCATTAAACAAAACAATTACAGTAAACAAATTAGGTCAATATGTATCTGATAACTACGGTTTACGTGCAAGTGTTTATGATAAAAAAGGTGCTAAAGCTGCGAAATTCTTAGGTTACACTTACAACATCACTAGAGAACGTAACCAAGACGGTACATTATACTACCTATTACAAAATATCGGTTTAACTACGCCACTTGGTTGGGTTAACGCAAAAGATGTAAGAGTTGCGGATAAAGGTCTTGTAACACCTACATCTCAACAATACAGCGTTAATACAAAATCAAATGGTCTGTACACAACACCTTGGGGTACAGCAAAACAATTAATTGATCCATTAACAAAACAAAATGGTACATTCAAAGCAATTAAACGTACTTTAGTCAACAAAACACCTTATGTATACGGTACTGTAAATGGTAAAACTGGTTGGGTCGCTGAAAAAACATTAACACCTAAAACAACAGCTAAAGCTGCGACAACTTCAGCACAAAAACAACAACCAGCTGTGAAATACAACCACGACTATATCGTGACAAGCAATAAAGGTTATTACTACAAAACGCCAAATGGCCAAGTATTAGGTTCATTAAAAGACCAATTCGGTAACATCATTACAGTTTTCGAAAGACAAGTAGTTAATGGTGTGACTTGGTATCATGGTGTCTTAGCTAACGGACAAACAGCTTGGGTTAAAGCTGCAGATGTTCGTAATACATTGACACGTACAAATGTTTCTGACTACTCATTTGATCAAGCAGTCGCAAAACAAATGAACTTACCTTGGTCACCTAAAGTTCAACACGTGCCTGGTCAATGGGATGATGCATCAGAAGATGAAGTAAGAACTGCGATGGACCCTAGAACTATCACAGAAGATGCGACACAAAAATATCAATTCTTACGTTTAGACAAAGCACAAGCCCTTTCAGCAAGCAGTGTAAATAAATTACTTGAAGGTAAAGGTATTTTAGAAGGACAAGGTGCAGCTTTCACACAAGCAGCTAAAACATATGACATTAACGAAATCTATTTAATCTCACATGCCTTACTTGAAACTGGTAACGGTACATCTGCTTTAGCTAATGGCGGTTATGTCAACAACGCCAACAAAGTTGTGACAAACGAACCTAAAAAATACTACAATATGTTCGGTATCGGTGCAATTGACACAGATGCAGTACGTGGCGGCTTCAAAACAGCAGCACACTACGGCTGGGATACTGTAGAAAAAGCGATTATCGGCGGAGCTAAGTTCATCACAAGCGACTACTTAGATAGAGGTCAAAACACACTTTACCGCATGCGTTGGAACCCAAGCGAACCAGCTACGCATCAATATGCGACTGATATCAACTGGGCAAGCCACAATGCGACAAGAATGAAACAAATGTATGATAAAATCGGTGAAACTGGTAAATACTTCGATACAGATATTTATCGCGTTTAATCCCAATTATCATTTTGATATTTGAAAAGGACCTGCAGCGTAATAATAAAATGCTGCAGGTCCTTATTCATTAAAATACGGTATACAAGTTCTGTATACCTCATTCTTTTTAAATGTAAAAGGTTTTTTTATTTAATTTTGCTAGTAAGTTATATAATGTTTCCACATCTTCAGCGGATAACTCTTCACAGTGTTTTTGTAACCATTCTCGGCGAGCGTCATTAATTTGATTGATTAATTCTTCGGATTTCGGCGTGACACTTAATACTTTACAACGTAAATCATGGTTCGATTGAATACTGATCACATAACCTAAATTGACGAGTTTTTTAATCCATCTTGAAACAATAGATTGTTCCTTTCCGATTTTCATTGTTAAATCATATTGTGATAAACTATGATGCTCATTCAAAATTCGTAAAAGTTCAATTTGTTCAGTTGTTAAATTAGCGCGTTGCCCAAAACGTTTATTTACGATAATCAAATCATTGTGTGTCAGTGTTATTTGTTGTTCAAGTTGTTTAAACATAGATGTTATACCCCGCTAGTTTTAATATACATATTATAAGTTTTTTGCGGAAAATACACAACATTAACTTGCAAAAGTTGTTTATCTTGCATTTAAGTTGGTATGTATAATACGTTAAGATTATCTAAAATCTCAAAAGGAGTTTACATATGCATAAATCACTATCCCATAGAGATTATTATTTTGATAATGCCCGTGCCTTTTTAATTTATTTAGTGGTATTCGGACATTTATTAAACCCTTATGTAGAAGGACATAAGCACATGGGTGCACTGTATTTATTAATATACAGTTTCCATATGCCCTCTTTCCTATTTATAAGTGGTTACTTTGCGAAAAATATCGGTAAGCCGGATCATTTAGAAAAAGTTGCGAAAAAACTATTAGTACCTTATTTTGTGTTCTTTAGTTTCTTCTCAATCTATTATTATCTGACAGGTAAAAGCAGTCACTTGCAGTTGGATCCATTTGATCCTGTCTTTGCGTTATGGTTCTTAATTACGCTCTTTATCTTTCATGTTGTCTTAGTGATTGTAAAGAACTATAAAGCTTATTACGTATTACCGATTGCTGTAATAGTGTCTTTATTGGCAGGATTCTCTTCTGATATCGACGGCTATATGAGTTATTCAAGAACGATTGTGTTCTTCCCTATTTTCTATCTAGGGTTCTTAATGAATAAACATCAAGCGATGTTACTGAGAAATAAGAAGTTAATTCCAATTTCATTATTGATTTTAGTTGGATTCTATATCGTATATATGATTCATCCGATTAATTCTGATTGGTTGCTCGGCAGCTCACCATATAGTTCTTTAGATGGTCCTGACGTCTATAGTCCATTGAAACGTCTATTGCTCTATATCATTATTTGTGCCACGATGTTCTCATTCTTGAACCTAATCCCTTCAGGATTACATTGGTTTACGTATATTGGCCAACGTACTATGTACATTTATCTGTTACACGGTATTGCGATTGGATTGATTCGAGGCTTTAAACTTTATCCTTTCCAGGACCCAGTTACGTTGTGGACTTACCTATACTTGATTGGTTTAACAGCACTCATTGTCTATCTGTTATCCACAAACTTTGTAGCAAAATGGACCAATCCAGTCATCAACCTCAAGTCACCATCAAAATTTAAATCTAAATTATAAAGCATTGTGAGGCAAATCAACATTGCCTCACTTTTCTTTTGACAATTATCGACTTAAAATTAAAGCAATTCAGACTTTTTGACGGTTTTCAGTGTTACAATATGATAAGATAGCATTTACTTACATAGTGCAGTAATCAATTGAGGTGTTAACAGAGTGAAATTATCTTTAAATACAAATTCTAAATTTTTACGTGCGCCAAGCATCAGACAATTTTCAAGCCGAATTAAAAATATACCGGATTGTATCAACTTAACAATCGGTCAACCTGACTTCCCTATGCCTGATGTGGTTAAAGACGCGTATATTAAAGCGATTGAAAATGATGAAACGAGTTATTCTCATAATAAAGGCTTAATGGAAACAAGAAGTGCCATCCGTCAATACTTCAACCTTCGTTATAATGTGGATTACACAGAAGAAGAAATTATTGTGACGAATGGTGCAAGTGAAGCTATTGATACAGCTTTACGGAGCATCTTAGAACCTGGAGATGAAATCATTATTCCTGGTCCTATTTATGCAGGCTATATTCCATTGATTGAAACATTAGGCGGTCATCCTGTTTATGTAGATACTACACAAACAGACTTTAAAATTACGCCTGAAGCAATTCGTTCACATGTAAACGATAAAACAAAAGCGATTCTTTTAAACTACCCTACCAATCCAACAGGAGTTATTTTAAATAGAACAGAAGCTGAAGCGATTGCTGAAGAGTTACAACAACACGAAATTTTTGTGTTAAGTGACGAAATTTATGCTGAAAATACCTTTAAAGGTAAACACACATCCCTTGCGGAATTTGAAGGTTTACGTGATCAATTATTATTAATCAGCGGTTTAAGTAAATCTCATTCAGCTACAGGTATCCGTATTGGCTTTTTACTAGGCCCTGAGTACTTAATAAAGAAATTGACATTCATGCATGCCTATAATACGATTTGTGCCAATGTACCCGCTCAAATCGCTTGTATCGCTGCGTTAACAGATGGCATCGATGCGCCAAAAGCGATGAATAAAGCATACAAAGAACGTTTAGCTTATTTAAAACAACGTTTACTTGATATGGGCTTTAAAATTGATGCCGAACCTGAAGGTGCATTCTATATTTTCCCGAGCCTTGCACCATTCGGTATTGAAGATGACTTTAATTTCTGTGTCGATGCCTTAGAAAAAGGTCATATTGCGATGGTACCTGGTTCTGCTTTTACAGATGCAGGTAAAGGTCATATTCGTATTTCATATGCTTATGACTTAGATACCATCAAAGAAGGTATGGATCGTCTTGAAAATTATTTAAATCAGTATGTAAAATAAATCATCATTAAGAAAGTGAGATAGACTAGTTCGCTAGTTCTACCTCACTTTCTTTTTTATTCTTTTTAATGTGCGAGTTATCTTAATATTATCCCTAAAAAAATTATCCTCTCTTATGAGCATAACATTCCCTCTTTATTCTCAGTATTTCTTGTTGACTTGACTAAACTTCTGGTTGACTTAGATTCTTTTGTGCGAAACCACGCATCATGTTATAGTAATCTTCTTTTTCATCAGAATCTAAATTCAATTGATTAATTACTTGTGTTGAAATGTTTTTGAATTGTGCTTTTAATTCTTTTCCCTCTTCAGTTAAACTTAACATCACTTTTCGTTCATCTTCAGGTAGTCTTTTTCTAATGACCAAGTTCTTCTTTTCTAAGCGCTTTACAATTGGACTGATTGTCCCTGAATCTAAAAACAATTTATTGCAAAGTGTTTTCACAAACACTTCTTCATCATCTTCAATATAAGATAAGACCATATAATTTGGGAAGCTGATATTGTATTGTTTCAGAAACTTGTTAAAACGGTTGATCACTTCTTTTGTTGTGATATAAAAAAGAAAACATAAGTCGTGATCTAAATTCTTCTTTGTGCTATTACTCATATAATTTCACCTCTACCTTAAAATATATTCAACATCATAATGAATATCAATGAAATAGTTTTATTTATTAAGTAAATTTGTACTTGCTTTATATAATTTGTTTAACTCACTCCGCAAAATAAAACACACAATAATACACATAAAATAAAGAGTTATGCCGACTTTAAAAATATATTAATCCTAACGTGCACTTTATAATTTTAATCGCTGGACGTGCATTTTTTATTTACCTAATAAGTAAAAAAACGACATAAAAAGCCTCCCGCTTCACACCCAAAGGTATGAACACGAGAGACTTAATAAGAACCTCATTTAAATGATTAATCTATTATGGGAATTTAGGGAATTGATCAAAGTCAGGTTGACGTTTTTCTTTAAATGCGTCACGACCTTCTTTCGCTTCATCAGTTGTGTAATAAAGTAAAGTTGCATCCCCAGCCATTTGTTGAAGACCTGCTAAACCGTCAGTATCAGCATTCATTGCTGCTTTTAAGAAACGTAAAGCAGTTGGTGAATGTTGCATGATTTCTTGACACCATTGTACTGTTTCATCTTCAATTTGGTCTAATGGTACAACTGTGTTGACTAAGCCCATATCTAAAGCTTGTTGTGCGTCGTATTGACGGCATAAGTACCAGATTTCACGCGCTTTCTTGTGACCTACGATACGAGCTAAATAACCTGAACCGTAACCTGCGTCGAATGAACCGACTTTAGGCCCAGTTTGACCGAATCTTGCATTGTCTGCAGCGATTGTTAAGTCACATACGACTTGTAATACGTTGCCGCCGCCGATTGCATATCCACGAACCATTGCGATGACTGGTTTAGGAATAACACGGATTAAACGTTGTAAATCTAATACGTTTAAACGAGGAATTTGGTCGTCGCCTACATATCCGCCGTGACCGCGAACTTTTTGGTCGCCGCCTGAACAGAATGCCATGTCACCTTCACCTGTTAAGATGATTACAGAAATACGTTGATCATCGCGTGCACGTGAGAATGCGTCAATCATCTCTTGAACCGTTTTTGGTGTGAATGCATTACGCACTTCTGGACGGTTGATTGTAATTTTAGCAATACCATCGAAAAACTCATATTTTATCTCTTCATATTCTTTAATTGTTTCCCATTGTCTAGTCATTTTGCTCCTCCTTATTTAAAAAACCTAATATTAGTATATCAAATTGTGTTGGTTCTTCCACGTGAACCGTATGGCCAGCACCTTCCACAACATGAACTTCACTGTTTGGAAGTTGCTGATGCATCTTATGCGCAAGTTCCACAAACTTTTCGTCATACTCGCCGACAATCAGAGAGACCGGCAGCTGAAGTTGCGCAAGTTCTGGCCATAAATTCGGCATATGACCTGTGCCATAGTCACGCAGTGCTTTCGCCAAACCTTTTGGATCTTGTGCTAAGCGCATTGCACGATGTTTCTGGCGTTGTTCTTTTGTCATCATCTCTGCTTGGCTCGCAAACAATGGTAATTTCTCCCAATCATTCACAAACACTTCAATGCCCGCAATTTCTAATACTTTAGCTCTTGCTTCATCAACTTGCTGACGTTCTTTTTGCGCTGTTTCATCTGCAATGCCTGGTGAAGCACTTTCTAAAACCAAACCTGCTAGGTCTAATTGACCATGTAAAACATAATACAATGCTGCACGGCCACCCATAGAGTAGCCATGTAAATAGATATCAAAAGCTTTAAATTGTACGAGTACATTATCTAACGCATCGCAAATAAAATCGAAATCCCATTGCTTAGTTCTGTCGCTGTTATCTTGACCATGTCCAGGCAGTTCTATCGTTACGACAGCTGCTGCTTCAGTCAGTTTGTCAATGTGTGAACTAAATGATGTCGCATCACTGATAAATCCATGCAACAAAACAAGCAAGTTATGATTTTCTGTTTTTTGACTGTCATAAAAATTATAATTCAACATTCGCAATATCACTCAATTTCTGATATAGGATTTGGTGTTGTTGACGATTGTCTTCACGGTCTGTACGAATTTCATAAATGTATGATTCTAATTGTGATAATGGCGTGAATTTAAAGTCTTCGACAGAATCCATTAAGGCATAGTTGAAATCATACAACATGGCCGCATGTTTGAACTCAAGATGCGTCGGTGTACCGAATAAACGTTCAAAGTATTTCGCTGCTGATTCTTTTTGTGGCAGATAAGAGAATATACCGCCGCCATCATTATTCAACAACACAATATTTAAATGAATATCATTCAATTTAGCCATCAACAAACCGTTCATGTCATGATAGAAAGCTAAATCACCGATTAACAATGTCACTTTCTTATGCACTGCCATACCGATTGCAGTAGAAACGACACCATCGATACCATTAGCACCGCGGTTGGCATAGATTTCCGCTTCACTATTTACAAATAGATTATCCACATCTCTAATTGGCATAGAATTGCTGACAAATAAAGCATCTTCTTTAGTAAGTTTATCTAATAAGATACCGACATTCGCCGCTTCGTCTGTCGCATGATCGATATAATTTTTTACTTCGATTTTTGCACGACTATCCATATCTTGCCATTGGGATAACCAACGTTTACGATAAGCTGTCGGAATATCGCCAAGTGCACGGAAGAAGTCGTTTGGTGTCATTTCAAATGTAATATCTGCCGGTGTAGGGAAAGCATCTGGCTGCGCACTGTTTTGTACCGCAATTTGATAAGCATCTGTAGCTTTCAACCATTGATTTAATTTCTTAGATAATACTGGTTTGCCGACACGAATCACAAAATCAATATCTTTCGGATCTAAACCTGCACGAAATAGTAAGTCATACGTTGAAATAATATTCGGATGACCTGATTGACGCAGACCTGAAAGCGGACCTGCTAAAATAGGCAAGTCATGGACCGTCGCAAATGGTAACAACTCTCTCACATCTTGATGCTGCATATCGCCGACAATGACGAAACCACGTTTTTTCTTCAAGATTGGCTTAATAGCTTCAACTGTAGCTGTCTTTTGATATTTAGGTATGACTTTTTCGCTAGTCGTTAACCACTCTGTCATCTCGAAATCTGGTGTCAACGGTTCTCTAAACGGCAAGTTAAAATGTACAGGCCCACGTTTGGGGCCTTCAAAATATTGACTTGCAATCTGCATTTGGAAACGAATAACATCTTCAGTTGAACCTGTAGTGTCATCAGCTAATGGCATATCAAACTGATAACGTACAAAGTTTTGGAACATGTTGACCTGGTTCAACGTTTGCGGCGCACCAATGCCACGCAATTCGTGTGGGCGATCGCTTGTTAATACTACTAACGGCAAGTTGCTGATATCACTTTCAGCCACTGCTGACGTATAGTTGGTTGCTGCTGTTCCTGACGTACATAAAATAGCAACAGGTCGATTGCTGCCCTTAATCAATCCGAGCGCAAAGAATGAAGCACTGCGCTCATCTGGGTGAATCCATGTCTTAATACCTGGGTGTGCTTCAAACGCTAAAGCAAGCGGTGTTGAACGAGACCCTGGACTAATGACAACTTCTCTGATGCCGTATGCATAGATTTCTGAAGCTAACGTAAACACTTGTTTGGTTAATAAAGTTTGATGATTATCCATGATTTTCGACTCCTAAAGCATTCATCATCGGAGTAAATTTAAGTGTAGTTTCTTCTAATTCACTCTGTGGATCAGACTGCTTAATAATACCGCAACCTGCAAATAAAGTTGCTTGTTTCTTTTTAATCAGCATAGAACGGATTGCGACGATAAATTCACAATTATCTTCCATATCAATATACCCTACTGGCGCACCATACAGACCTCTTGTTCCGAACTCTTTTTGTTCGATAAAGTCCATGGCTTTTTCTTTAGGATAACCGCCTAACGCAGGTGTTGGATGCAGACGGTCTAGTAAGCCAATATAGGTATTATTTTCTAACGCCCCTGAAATCTCTGTGTATAAATGATACAAATGATCATTTTTTAGGATTTTAGGATGCTTATTATATTCTACATCTGTAACGTACGGCTCAATATCATCTAGAATACTTTGCACCACAAAATGATGCTCTTGCAAGTTTTTCTCATCTTTCAAGAAAGCATCTACGTGTTTTTGATCTTCAGTTTCATCAGATGTACGTTTAATTGTCCCTGCAACTGCTTTCGTCGATAACACTTGGTTTTCGACTTCCATCAGCTGTTCTGGCGTTTGTGAAAAGAACACAGACCCTTCCGATTGCATTACGAATATATAGCTGTTGGATTCGTTGTGCATCGCATTTTCTAACACATATGCGATATCAATTGGTCGATTAAAGCGAATCATACGTCTGCGTGCTAAAACGATTTTTTCTTCATCATTCATAGAATCTATGGCTTCTTGTACAAGTTCTAACCATTCTTCTTTATAGATATCTTCACTGCGAACTACATCCCCAATAGGTTGTGTCGGTTCTACTTTCGTTTCTGCAACTTGTAGCACAAGTTCATGTAGGTCTTCTATATTAAACTCTTCTCTTAATACTGTATAAGTGACGAATGTTTCTGAAGCTGTCATCGTAATTAATACTTTCGGCAACACGAAATGGTTCAAGCCGAATTGACGCCACTCGTCATCTGATTTATGACTTGAAAATTGGAAACCTCCACACACTTTTAAGTGATGTTTATTTGAATCTGGATGGATAAGTGCAATATCATTTTTATAATTTTCCCATTCACGGAAAATGGTTTGTTTATTTTCATAGTCATTTTTAAATTTTAAAAGCGCGTTATATCCGAAAAAGGCCGTTTCTCCTGTATTCTCCCTGAAGTAGAAGCGGTCATCTGCTTTATCTTCTGTCATTTGGAAAAGCATGATTGGGTTCGTCGGCTGGTCGATTTTAACCTCCACTGAAACCCATTTTTCACGGCTTTCATATATTGCGTCGAGAATTTGATCATCCTTGACACTTACAGTCATCTATCTCACTTCTTTCATCATTCTACTTAATCACATTATCTCATTGTATCATTTTTTATCTTTATCTGTACTTTGATTTGCACATTTATTATTTACTATTTTTACATGATTTGACCTTTCTCTTTCTATTGCTTAAAATAAATTTATTAATCAGAATGCAGATAATTTATAATAGAATCTTTGTGTCTTAAAATCCGCAATCTGAAATTTGGTATTTTTAAGTGTTAAGAAGGAGAAACCATGTCAAAACAATATCAGGAATTTTCAACCGTTCGAAAATATTGGCTGTTGATGCGTCCTCACACTTTAACTGCAGCTGTAGTACCTGTATTAGTCGGTACAGCGACAGCAAAGTTATTCTTATTAGGTAGTGAAGACCATCTTAAGTTCAGTTTGTTTTTAGCGATGTTACTTGCTTGTCTTTTAATTCAAGCAGCCACAAATATGTTCAACGAGTATTATGATTTCAAGAAAGGTCTTGATGATCATACATCAGTGGGCATCGGCGGCGCGATTGTACGTAACGGCATGAGCCCGAAACTCGTGATGAACTTAGCCATCGCCTTTTATGTGATTGCTGCGCTAATCGGTTTATTTATCGCTTCACAATCTTCTTATTGGTTAATTCCAATCGGAATCTTGTGTATGGCAGTCGGTTATCTGTATACAGGCGGTCCCTTCCCAATTTCTTGGACACCTTTTGGAGAGTTGTTCTCCGGCGTCTTTATGGGACTGATTATTATTTTAATCGCGTTCTTTATTCAAACAGATAACTTACAAGGTTATGCTGTATGGATCAGTGTACCGATTATTATCACAATTGGCTTAATTAATATGGCCAATAACATCCGAGACCGTGTCAAAGACAAAGCAAGCGGACGCAAAACATTACCGATTTTATTAGGTAAAGCCAATTCTATCCGCTTCATGGCCCTCATGTACATCATCGCTTATGCATGGGTCATTTATACTGTTTTCTTTGTACCTGGCGGTTCAATCTTTTACTTACTCGTACTGTTATCATTCCCGTTCCCTATCAAAGCCATTCGTCGTTTCAAAAAGAACGATACACCTGCTGAAATGATGCCAGCTATGGCAGCAACAGGTAAAACCAACACAGTATTTGGTTTACTGTATGCATTAGGGATTTATATCAGTGCGTTATTAGGCGGTATTTGATGATGATAAAGAGATTGGAACTTTTCGTTCCAGTCTCTTTTTTTATCCTTCTTGAGGTTCAATGACCATGTGATAATAATCATGGCCATATAAATCAATCACACCTTCACTATGAAACCCTAAACGTTCGTAAAGTCTGAACGCACCTGTGTTTACTAAATCACAGCTCAAGCTCAGCTTATATGTTTTAGAGTGATGGATGACAGATTCCATTAACTGTGTCGCAATTCCTCTTCCTCTATATTTTGGGAAAACAGCCACAGTTTCGATATATAGCTCATCTGATTTTGCTTCTCTTAAAGGTAAAGGTGTTCCTATTGCTTTCGCTTCTTTTGGTAAATCTAACTTCAACCAATTTTCTTCTAAATTCATTTCATCTTTACCAAGATACGTAATAATAACGCCAGCGACTTCCCCTTCAACATCGTAAACTTGTACATTGTCGTAATAACAACGATAAGGTATTTCTGTAATACTTTGTTCCAGCCATTGAATGACATGAGATTTATCAAATCGTTTTACAATCGGCAACTCCATATCTTGCCAGATAATATATGTTAATTCTGCGATAGCACGTTTATCAGTTGGTTTAGCAGGTCTAATCATTGTTTTCTCCTTTATGTGTTTAGTTTTTATCATTCACTATATAGTTTAACAATCATTTATATTGTTTGTTCACTTATTATTTTAACATTTGTATTATTGGAAAGTTTGTATTTCATCATTCATAATAAAGGTATCACTTAAATGGAGAAAGGAGCAATCAGCATGAAAGTAAATAAAATTGTTTATATTGTACTTGCACTGTTCCTCGGCAACTTCGGAGTGCACAGATTCTACGCAGGTAAAAACGGCTCAGGCCTTTTACATTTAGCGTTCTTCTGGACAGGCATTCCACATGTGATCGCGATTATCAGCGCAATCAATACAATGCTATTCAGACCAGCAGACAAACATGGTAATATCACATTTTAGTTAAATGGAGTTGAAACTATATGAATAAAGCAACGATTCTAACGTATTTAAATGAAAATCCTGCTAAATATCTTGTCCTTTATATGGACAACGGCAATGAAATTTCAGTAGAAGCCGTTGAAGAGAATTCAAATGCAGGCGCATTACACGTTACAGAACCATCAGAATATGTAGTAGATATTTCCAAGATTTCTTATTTCGAACTTTTAGAGCGTTCAACGTATTAATTAAGATATAGCAAAAAGAACCTGTCCAAGCTTGAGATAAGCTGACAGGTTCTTTTTTGTCCTTTTGAATTAAGGATGAAAAATCAGTAATAACACCACTGCCACAATTTGTGCAACAGAAGTTGTAATAATTCGACGCGTATAATAATAGCTGATTGATAGAATAGCTTGTACGATGAAAATAAAAATGCATAACCAGATTTGATCGAAGTAGAAAAAGAGTGAACTTGATGCGAGTGCAGTAATCACAATCGCTGCCCAAGCCGGTAACTTAAGATTCAACAATTGTTTTTGCAGTACCGTACGCATATAAAGTTCATGACAAGGAATCACAAAGAGTAATGTCACTAAAATCTGCCATTTAAAGTAAACGCCAGAACGTGATAAATCTTTAATCAATGATGTATACGTTAAATCTTGTGACATCAAAGACATAATCAACTGTACAATGATTAATGCGATTGCGGTTAAAATACCGATACCGATAGACGTCAACAATCGTTTAGATTCTAAATCACGTTGATAAAAGACATAACTGATACCCGCAAACAACATAATGCCTGTATACAGATACCAATATTCTTGTCGTTCTCCCCACATGATAAATAAGATGATGTGGAACACTACAAAGCTTATCACAAACCATAGTAATGCTTTTGTATTAGTTTTCATTATATTTTAACCTTCTTGATCAACTATCTTATAGCGTTTATGATTAATTACCGTTTTTTCAGGTAAATCTAATGATTCAAAATTTTTCATAATAGTTAAGTCAACAATAACAGAGTTATCATTAATTTTTTCGACACGGCCTCTTAAACCGTCATAAAATTCTACAATATCTCCTACTTCTGCAATAGTCATTACAGATCCTCCTTGAATTATACTATTCTATATTGTACTAAAATTCTCTCTTCAAATAAACAAATATCCTGTAAACACGTTATAATTGTAATTGAAGTCCGACTGGTGCCTTTTTTCTGGCAAAGTGTATAGTTGGCATTTTATCCTAAATTAGGGCATAAATAAAGTATCAAGCAAAGTAAGTACAGAAGGAGAGAGAATGTATGAAGTTTGTTAGTAACAAAGGTATTACAGACCCCACATTAAATTTAGCAATGGAAGAGTATGTGTTAAAACACCTTCCTAACGATAGCGATTACTTTTTATTCTATATTAACCGCCCTTCTATCATTATTGGTAAAAACCAAAATACGATTGAAGAAGTTGATCAACACTATGTAGATGAACACAATATCGATGTTGTGCGTCGAATTTCAGGCGGCGGTGCCGTTTATCATGATTTCGGAAACTTAAACTTCAGCTTTATCACTGATGACGACGGAAACAGTTTCCATAACTTCAAAAAGTTCACAGAACCGATTGTTCAAGCTTTACAAGCAATGGGCGTAGATGCTGAAATGACTGGACGTAACGATATCCAAATCGGTGCAGCTAAAATTTCAGGAAATGCGATGGTTAAAGTGAAAGAGCGTATGTTCAGCCATGGTACTTTAATGTTAGATAGTGACTTAAACGAAGTTGCGAACGCTTTACGTGTAAACCCTGCGAAGATTCAATCTAAAGGGATTAAATCAGTACGTAAACGTGTCGCAAACATCTCTGAATTCTTAGAAGAGCCGATTGACATTGAAACTTTCAAAGAAATTATCCTAAAACATATCTTTGGTGAACATGAAGTTGAAGAATACGTGTTAACTGAAGATGATTGGAAGAACATTGAAGCATTAAGTAATGAAAAATATCGTTCATGGAATTGGAACTATGGTAAAAACCCTAAATATAACTTTGAACGTGAAGAGAAATTCGAAAAAGGTTTCGTTCAAATTAAATTGGATGTTAAGCGCGGACGTATTGAACATGCGAAAATTTTCGGTGACTTCTTCGGTGTCGGCGATGTGTCAGATTTAGAACATGCATTAGTCGGCAGCTTGCATAATTTCGAGAGTATTGAAGCGGCTTTATCTGAATTCG
This sequence comes from Staphylococcus sp. HMSC072B07, assembly GCF_001815505.1. Taxonomy (NCBI): domain Bacteria; kingdom Bacillati; phylum Bacillota; class Bacilli; order Caryophanales; family Staphylococcaceae; genus Staphylococcus; species Staphylococcus sp. HMSC072B07. The sequence goes on from NZ_KV820900.1 coordinate 37,289, forward strand.
ATACGTATCATTATTTCGGAGATATTCCAAGAGAAGAATTAATTCGATTAATGTCATAATTAAATAAGCTTTACATGATTAAGGTGAGAACTCAGTTTCTCACCTTTTCTCATTCAACTTTGACAAAAAGAAAAATCCCATTAAGTCAACGTCTTAGACATTGATTTAATGGGATTCTTACAGTAACGGAAACGGAGGGATTCGAACCCTCGCGCCGCTCTCGCGACCTACACCCTTAGCAGGGGCGCCTCTTCGGCCAACTTGAGTACGTTTCCATATGGCTCCACAGGTAGGACTCGAACCTACGACCGATCGGTTAACAGCCGATAGCTCTACCACTGAGCTACTGTGGAATAATGTAATTTCTTCAAGCACAAATACTATTATAACAATCCCTTAAAATAATTCAAGAGAAAATAACGAAAAAGTTGCGGAACATTTACACTCATTCCCTATAAACATCCCGCAGTTTGAGATAATATCATAAAATGTTTAAAATTACGCTAGCTGCGTGGTGTGTTATTAATCACTAAATAAGTACAAAGTGTTTCATACACGTCTAAAGCAGGTTTAGAGTAGTCAATAGGGCGCTCTGTATTCCATTTAATTTTCTTAACACGCTTTCTAATGATGTGTTCATAATAAGCTGCATTTTTATATTGATGCCAGATAGTACGGACTGTTGCGGTTGTGATTAAAGATTGTCCGTCAGAAAAAGTGATTTTAGTGGTATTGTTCTTCAACGCTTTGATATCTTGTACAAATTCAATGTTAATCCAAATATTGTCTTCAGAGCGTTCAGAATGGGTAGAGAATAGAAAGATTGAAATAACTGGTGAAAGTAAAATGGGTGGTTTACTGTTGATGTTGGTAATCCGAGCGGTATCAGTTCGAAGTGATTGAAAGGTTGAACCATAAAAGCGACAAGAGTTGTCTAAAGTTTTTTGCGGGGAGCTTTCTACAATCCTCGGATCTTTATTGTAGGTAAGCAATTTTGTATGGAGTGCTCCATACTCTTGAGCAATGACTGGGATAATGGCCATATCATCGCTTTTGAAGATGCTATGTTCGTCCATAAGCACGTCCTCCTATTTAATTAATTACGATTAGAATTCGTTAGACATCTAATCATGTAATTATTGTATACTAGCACCTAGAAAAGTCAATAGAAACTTTTGAGTTAATATTACACTTTTAATTTTTAAAAAGTCAGAATATTCATTGATTTTAGATTAAATGCAATGTATACTCGTAAATAACTTAAAAAAAGAAAGGCAGTGATTAAAATGAATCACAATATCAATGTAAAAAATGGAACACTGAAGGCGTTCGTAGCGAATGTAAACGACCTGGGGGTAGAACTCGTAATTGATCAAGCTCTACGTAATGTACGTAAAGAAAAACTTACAGAACTGATTGACCAAGCTTTAATCGAAAAAGATGAAGCAGCATTCAATCGTTACATTGAAGAATACAATCAATTGGAGGATGTTTTAATTGGCTAACTCGTCGTGGGATTCCTGTTCCTGTTCATACTAAAAGGTCTATTCATTTCAAATACCGAATGAATAGACCTTTTTTTGTTTGCTTATTTTTAAGCATAATGAGAAATAAACTTCGTTCTATTTCCCCTCTTGATCATTTAAATAGTAATAGCCAATTGTATAAGTCAGTACTTCATTATCTTGGATTGGACTCGCTTGATCTTGAGATTGATGACGTACATTTTTATGGGCATCTTTGAAGACATCTGAGCTCAACCAATTTTTGAAACATGCTTCTGCATCCCAAATTGTTAAAATTTTCACTTCATCATATTCTTTTAAATTATTTGTCGTTGTGACAAACATTTCTTTAAAACCTTCAATTGTTTCAATACCTTGTCGTTTGTAAAAACGTTCTACAATTCCTTCTGCTGAACCTTTATCTAATTTCAATTTGTTTTCTGCCATAAACATAGCGCATACACTCCTTTATCTGTTTTCAATTAATTTTCCAACCACAACAACACGTTTATCAGAACGCGAAAAAGCATCTTCACACGTAGATAACGTCATTATCTTGTCTTGTGGATGAACTGAAATATCTGTTTTGATTTTCGATTTATTTTTCGTTTCTTTTAAAAACTGTTCGTATTCATGTACATTGTTGAAATTTGTCTGTATATAGTTATCATGGGTATCCGTCGAATATGCGCTGAATACTTTTAACGCATACTGATGATACTTTGTATCAAATTCTATCGTTTGATGTGCATCATAAAATGTTTGATTCAAATATTGATGTAAATCATCAAACATAGTTTTATCGCCAACACTATGACCATAAAGCACTGTATTTTGAGATAAATCTTGTAAGTTATTACGATAATCTACAAAGATACTGCCCTTTTTCGTTTTTTGTTTCTTAAAGTTATGTTCTAAGTAATCTTCATTATCTCGGGATTGTAAAACGGGATAATTCAAACTCGTACCTTCTAAACGAATCCACCCATGAATGTCAGAATTGACCTCTGTTAATGCTTCAAATTGTGGGCGGACCCCTTTCTTTTTATAGTCCGTTTGTAAGACCTCGTATTGTTTTTCTTCCGCTTCATTATCTAAACGATGTTGGAAGATAAGATAGATAGCCGCAATAATAACCAGCACTAATCCAAATTGAATGACACGTATTAGTTTATTCATCATTAACACCCGCCGTGACATTTACCAATTAATATGCCGCAATCTTTATCATGAATAATCTTTGCGTCGATTTGGTAAATTGTTTTTAATAATTCTGGTGTCACGATAGCTTGCGGCTTGCCTTGTGCTGCAATTTCACCATTTGCGACACAAATCAGTTCATCACTATAAGTTAAAGCTTGATTTATATCATGAAGCACCATGATGATAGTTAAACGATGCATGTCGTTTAACTGTCGAATCATCTCAAGGACTTGATATTGATAATGTAAATCTAAAAATGTGGTAGGTTCATCTAATAATAAATATTGTGGTTCTTGGACTAAGGCCATTGCGATAAAAACACGTTGTTTTTCGCCACCGGACAAAGCGCCAATCGGACGATCTGCATACTTAGTTAAATTGAATTGTTCAAGTACACGTTCAATGACCGATTCTCCTCTTACATCCTTCTTCAACCAACGATGATGACTATATCGTCCATAGCGCAGTAATGTTTTAACGGTGAAATCTTCAGGTGCTGTATTGTTTTGATGGACTGCTGATAACATTTGCGCAAGTTGTTTCTTACCTAATGTATTCAAATCATTGCCTTCTATGTACACACAACCAGCCTGAGGTTGAAGATAACCTGCAAGCATTTGAAGTAAGGTACTCTTACCTGATCCATTCGGTCCGATAATAGAAGTTACCGCATGACGTTTAATTGTCAGATTCAAGTCATTAAAGAGTTGTTTTTGACCATATTTAAACTCAACGTTGTTGATATTCATTTCGGTACACTCCTTTACAAATTAAATAGATAAGATAAGGTCCGCCGATAATGACCGTAATAATATGCGCTGGCACTTCAAATTGACGGGAAATCAACCTGCCAAGTGTATCCGCTAATAGCACGGCTATCGTACCGAATAACACACAACAAATCACAACTTTCTTATAGTCACTGCCGACTAATCGACGTGCAATATGCGGTACAATCAAACCGACAAAGGCCATAGCACCCGCTACAGCTACTGCACTGCTCGCTAAAAAGACCGCAATCAACCCTATCCACATACGATAACGTTGAATTGGAAAGCCTAAGTTGTGTGCTTGTCGATCATCAAATCCCAACATATTCGCTTGAAAGATAACAGTTATAGCTAAGATAAGTCCTATACACGTTGTCACTGAAATTTGTGCTGCGTCTTTCCATACTTTTAAAGATAAACCAGCAGATAATCTCACAGCTGGGTTAGCGGTTAAATATTCCAACATACCATTCAACATCGCATACATCGACACACCGACAAGCAGCATGCGCATCGGATTCAGCGGATAACGATGTTGTAAATAAAACAATAAAGTAAATGGCAATAATCCGCCTATAAAGCTGATAATTGGCATATAAAAGAATAAAGTCGGCATCAAAGTCATCACAAGTGCTTTAGCCACCAAGGCACCTGAACTGACACCGATAATACTGGCGTCTGCAAGCGGGTTTTTCAGCACTGCTTGTAAATAAGCACCCGCTACGGATAACGCAGCACCTGCACAAATCGCGACAATGATACGTGGTAAACGTAAATCTATAATCGCATCGATTTGATTATCATGACCTGTTGCGATTTTATTCCAAAGCTGAGCTGAACTTATGCCTAATTTACCGTTAAGCAACGCAAACAAGACAACTACAACAAAGAGAATTAAGGTACACATAAAGACGACACTGAATTTATATTTCATACTGCACCTCATTTCTTGTTGTAGAAGATATCATATAAATCTTGCATGGCTTGGTCTGCATCGATATTAGCTGTAATGCCGAAAGGTTGTTCTTCTAAATCATAGACACGACCTGTCTTGACTGCTTTAAAATGTTTCCAAATATCATTTTCTTTGAATTCTTTATCAAACATCTTTTTAACTTCTTCAGGCATTCCATGTGGCAGACGCAGAATAATATCTGGATCAACGTCATACAGATACTCTGTATTAGAAGCTAGATATTGTTTCGAATCTTCTTTAATCACATTTTCACCGCCCGCAATTTCAACTAAATTGCCGATATAAGAGCGATTCGTAGCAACTAAATAACTGCCTGGCACACCCATTAAAATAAGTACTTTAGGGTGCTTTTGTTGCGCTGCTTTTTGTCTGATTTGTTCTTCTGTATGAGTTAATTTTTGATTTAGCTTTGATGATTCTGTTTCACGATTAAATTCTTTACCCATCTGTGAAATAGAAGTTTTCATGCCTTTTAGACTGTCATAGTCATAAAAGATAGCTTTAGCTTTAATCATTTTGAACTTAGGTTTTGTCTCATCTTCAATAGTAGAAACGCCTAAAATATGTGTCGGGTGAACAGCTTGTACCTTCTCCATATCTGGTGTCATCGGTTGCCCGACTTTCGGTACATTGTCATATCTTTTAGGCAGTGTTTTATATGAATCTGGTTTACCTGCAATATCTAAATTCAAAGCATCTAACGTTTGTGTCAAAGCTACTGTTGTCGGTACAATGCGGTATTTTTCAGAAGATGTTTGGTTATTTTTATCTTCTTGTGCTTGGCAACCAGTCAGTAGAACAATTAAACCTAAAAGTACAACACACCATCGTTTAATGTTTTTTCTCATGACCTTTACCTTCACCCTTTCTAACGTAAAGTGTAGAGACTACTAACAAAGCACTCGCCAAAATAATCACCGCACCTAAATAAATTTGATTCATTCTCTTTAAATACTTTCCAACATCTGAATGTGTCTTTGTAAATTTAATAGGTTCACCATCATCCGCATGCCGATTGAATTTAGGAAATATTTCAGGCAATGGCGGTTCTTCCATTGTTTTTGCAGTTTGTGTTGTTTTAACAGCACTTGGTTGTGGAGGTCTTGATGACGTAATAAATGGTGTGTCATTCATCGATTGTGCCTGATTAAATGCTGAATTGGTTGGTGTTTGTTTATGATTATGTGTCTCAGATGCATGTTCTGACGGAGTTTCTACTACAGTATTTTCTTTAGTTTCAACCGTTTCTGTCGTTTCATTTGTTGATATTTCTGTATCCTCATCTTGTTTGATAGATGTGCCACCTTTTTCTTCTTGTTGGCTTGGTGTGTCTGTCTCTTGAGCTGTTTCATTAAACACCATTTCAGTTGTATAGTGATGATCATAATTTAAATGCGGAACAATAATATGTACTTTTGAGGTCAATATTTTCTGATCTTTTGGCATGTTAAATTCAATGACACGTTGATCTTGTTGTGAATCTTCACTTACCACTTTTACTGGAATACGCGTTTCACCATTAAAGATTTCGAAAGACTTCCACCACGCAGCATTTTTTAATGTCATTTGAACAGTAGCTTGCTGATTGTGATAGGTCACTTTAGCTGGATGTACCATATATTGATCCATCACTGATCGTTCATTTGTTTGATGTTTTAATACTTTGAAATTCAAATTCTGTATTTCTGATACGTGGGTATTGGATTTCTTAGGAAATACTTTTTTGGGTGTGTGTTTTTCTGTTGGTTGTGTATCTGGTTTTGGTTGAACGTCAGTTTTTGGCTTCGATTCAGGACTTGGCTTTGGTGTCGGTTGTACTTTAGGTGTCACATCTTTTGGCAATTGTGCTTCTAAATTAATTTTAGTTGTATAGTGATGATCGTAATGAATATCAGGGACGATAATATGTACTTTTGAAGTAAATGTTTGCGTCTCTGATGTGACTTCAACTTCTACAATACGTGCTTCTTTTGTTTCACTGACTGTACGTACATCACATTGTTTATCACCTTCATATAATTCAAAAGCTTTCCACCACTCTGGATGCAGCAATTTAAACTGTAAATAAACTTTGTTGTTTTTAGTTTTGACAGTTGCTGGATGTGCCATATAATCATTCATAACTGACACATCCTGACTGTTTTCTTTATAGACTTTAAAAGGTATCTCTTTAACTGTTTGTTGTGATAATGTTTGATGATTGACTTCAGCTTTTGAGTTATCAACGGTAAATGAACAAAGTAAGCTGCCACATAGTGCAGCAACTAAACATTTGTGAGGTACATTCATTTTAATGTTGTCCTTTTTTACGTTTATAGACGACAAAAGATAGAAGTAATACAGCTGAAGCACCCATTAAAGTGATATAAAGCCATTTAGATTCACCGGCAGCTGTTTGTGGATTTGTCGGTGTCGCATCTGATGATGTTGCTTTTCCTGTTGCTTCGGCATTTTCTCCTTTTGAAGTGTCACCTTTTGAATCATCCGCATGGGATGCAGCTGCGGCACTGTCACCTTGCTTATCACCTTTTAATAAATATGTGATGTTGTAGTTATGGTCATATTTAAAAGGTTTACCGTTTACTTCTTCATCGATATACACTTTAATTGTGCCTGGAATTTCGCCTGATGTTTTATCGATTAAAAATTCTGAAGTACGTTCATCTTTTGCTTTATCTTCATGCACAATATTTTCTTTTTGACCGTTAAATGTAAAGTTAACAATCCAATGGCTGTGGTTGACTGTGAATTGTACATATTGTTTACCGTTTTTATCAATTAACTTAGCGGGTTTATTGAAATAATCATTTGCCATCGATACGTCTTGTGTCTTATGTTTTAAAATATCGTAATTCAGATCTTTTTCAGCAGCTGAAGCTACAATGGAAAAAATGGCCCAAGTTAACACAATTAATACCGCACTCATTGCGATAACTTTCTTGATTGTTGTTGTCATATGAATCATCCTTCTTTCTATATGATGAGAGGTTGTGAGAGACCCACAACCTCATTTTCTTGATTCTCAGGAATACATTACAGACTATTTTTCTTTGATTTCACGTGTCTATTCCAAAACAGTGCGATACCGCCTAAAAATACAGATGAAATACCGAACGTTGTCGCTGATTCTTCTGTACCAGTTTTCGGCAATGCTTTTGCCTTAGCAGGTGTTGATTTGTTTCCTTTAACTGATTTTACAGTTTCAGACTTCATTGCTTTAGCTTTAACTGAACCAAGCGGCTGTACAGATTTAGATGCTATAGCTTTCATAGATGGTTGAGTTGCTGTCGCGTTTTGTACTTCTGTCACAACTTCAGATACTTTTGGTTCTGTTTTTTGAACTGACATCGGTTCTACTTTTATTTCTGGTTTTACATTAGACTCATCCGATGCTTTTTCAGTCGATTCATCGACTTGCTTAGTATCTTTTTCAGGTGTGATAACTTGTGGTTGTACTTTTTCTTTTTCAGCTGTTTTATCTACAACTTTATCAGTTGCTTGATCTTCAGCTTTTTCTTGTGGCTTAGGCATAGGTTTAACTTGTGGTTTTGACTCAGGTGCTTTCAAATCGGCAACTGCTTCGTCAAACGCAATTTGTGTCGTATATTTATTGTTGTAATTGATACCTGGGACTACAATATGCACCTTACTTGTTAACATCTTTGTACCTGGTTTCACTTCAAAGTTAATAACTTTTTGATCTGCTGTTTTTGAAACCTCATGTTGTTTGAGCTGTTGTGCACCATCAAAGAGTTCAAATGATTGCCACCAATCTGGATTTTTAATTGTAAACTGTACAAATGTTTTACCATTTTCCTTAACCACTTTTGCTGGGTGGTCCATATAATCATCCATGACTGATTTTTGATCTTCACCGTCTTTTTTAACCATAAAGCCGATTTCTTTTGTAACAGGCACAGCACTTAGAGTTTCTACTTTAGGTGTAGTGTGGTCAGATTGTTGTTCAACTTGTGGTTTTGGAGCTGGCTTTTCTACTTGTGGCTTAGGCGTCACTTTCGGTGTTGCTGCATCTGTTTGTTGTTGGTTTGATTGTGCAGTCGGCGGTTTATTTTGGTCAAGGTCTTTAATTCTGACGTGGTAAGCACCTTCGTAGTTAATTTTAGGTAAGCTGACCTTCACAATCACATCATAGTGATCAATACCAACTTGATATGGGAAGACGACTGTTCTTTCATTCTTCTTCGTATCACGTGCGATCGTTTTCACACGCTCGTAACCTTCCTTAGTATCTACCATAAAGTCATCCCACATGCTTTCTGACTTAATTGTCATCGCCACATAGTGTTTACCGTTTTGTTGGAAGACTTGCATAGGTTTGACTACTTCAAAGTCCATATGTGAGGGCTCATTTTTCTTACTATGCAACACTTCAAAGTTATGTTGTTCTGGGTTTGTAATTTTGAATTCTGACATTGGCGCATTTTTAAATTCTTTTTTCGCAGCTGCTAACTGTTCTTGTAATTGTTCTTCATAGTCAGCAAGCATTTCTTTATCATTTTCTGAAGGCACTTTATCTTTCGCCATCAACTTCTTAAGTTGATATATCTTATCTTCTAACGTAATCGCATTATCGAATGCTTCTGTTTCTTTCTTTTTCTTATACTCATCTTGTGTTAATGGCTTAGAATCACTTGCGTTGATAGGTTGGTTGAATTTAAGTTCAACATCTTCAAACTCTTGACTATTAACCAATCTTGATGATGATTTCGTTGATGACTTCACAATGACACTTTGCGTATTGTTTGGAACTGCGAATTGTAATTTAGCTGTTTCTGCTTTCTTATCGTAGGCAGTGACTTGTGTATTTAATTTATGGTTCTCTTGATAAACATCGAATCTATCCCAAATAGTTGGAATGTCCAATGTTAATTCAACAGTTGATGCTTTATCACCTTTCATAAAATAAGCAGGTTGCTTAATATTCGATACATGGAAGAATGCTTCTTCATCAGTATTGGGTTTAACAACTTTAAACTCTACTGGGTAACGCTCTTCGTTTGCGTGAGGATCTTGTAAAGATGGTTGTTTAATTGCTTCTTGTACTGAGACTTGATTTGTTGGTGCTGCTGTTGCTTTTTCTGTTTGTGGTGCTTCTTGTTTTGGTGCTGGTGTTGTTTCAACTTTCTCAGGTGTCGGTTTTGAGTCTGTTTGAGATTGTGCTGTAGATGCTGCTTGTGGTTTAACTGCTTCTTTCTCTTTTGACTCAACTGTTTTTGACGCTGAAACAGGTGTCGCGTTTGGTGTCGTCGAAGTGCCGCTATCCGTTACAGTAGTCGGTGCTGCTGCGTTTGATACGGGCGCTTCTTGTTCAGCTGCTTATGCTTGTCCTCCTCCTAAGAAGATCACTGCACCTACAGCTATCGAAGCTGCTCCGACAGTAAATTTACGAATTGAATATTGGTACGCTTTCTGGTTGGCATGGTTCATAACTGTTCTCTCTTTGTTGTTTCTCACGTTGATAACGCTCCTAATCATTAATTTTTACACCAATAATGATAATCATTCTCATTAACAATGTATAAAGGGAGTATAGCACACCCTTAAATCAATATCATTACTATTATTTATGTTTTTTAAAATAGTTAAAATAACACTATTATATTTGCGTTATTATTAAATATTTATAATTCGAAGAAGTTTTGAAGCGCTTTGACATTACGCATATCAAGCGGATAGTGGTGTTTGACCTCCCCTTCATGAAATTCCGCAACATAATCTGTGCTGTTTATAATCAATTCATAGTCATGTGTAATGACCAGAATTGTATACCCTTGGCCTTTTAATTGTCGTAATTCTGTCGCAAATTCAGACATACGTTTGCCATCTAAACCACTGGTTGGTTCATCAAATACTAAAATAGGTCTGCCGCTTTCTTTAGCACTCGCAATCGCCAGTCGCTGCATTTCTCCGTTTGAAAGTGATAAGGGATGTTTATCACGATGTTGTTTTAAATCAATTATATCTAACGCATGTACTAAATCAGCATCTGGCATATTACGATGACTGAATCTGATTTCTTCTTCTACAGTTTCACCGAAAAGTTGAGACTCTACATTTTGAAAGACTTGATATACATCGTGCTTCCACTGTTTTTGACGTATTTTATGTGTGTCGTTCATAATCACTGCGTCTTTATTTAACTTAACTGCACCCATTAATGCTTTCGCGAATGTAGATTTCCCTGCCCCATTGTGGCCGACTATCGCTGTTATCGCACCTTTATGTAAATCAAATCGCTCAATATTTAAATCTAATGTTTCTTTTTTCTGATAGCGATATTGCCAGTTTTGTATAGGTATCACATCGTGTGATGAAGGTTCTGATCGTTTTGGTCGTAGTCGTGTTAAATCTGTCGCTCGTAAACCATGTGCTTTTAATTGTTTTAGTTCTAATTGACGAAAATCATCTTGATTCCACGCTTTAGTAATCTGACCTGATTCAATTAAGATAAAACGATCTGCCAAATCTAATAAATAATGCAGACGATGTTCCGCAATAACAATCGTCTTCCCTTGTTGCTTCCAAGATTGAATCATACGTGCTAATTTTTGAACGGCTTTGAAATCTAAATTTGAAGAAGGTTCATCCATGACAATAAGCGCTTGTCCTGCGATTTCAATACTGATACAGGCAATCATTTGTTGTTGACCACCCGACAATTCAAAGACTTTACTTTCTAGTAAATCATTAATTTGATATTGATCTACTGCTCTAATAATTCGTGATTGAATTTCTTCTGGGTCTGTATAGTAATTTTCTAATTCAAAGGCAAGTTCATTTAATACATGTGTACAGAAGAATTGTGATCTAGGATTTTGAAAGATACTGCCGATTTGGCGACTTAAATCTTTGAAAGCATAGTCCTTCATGTTTTGTCCTGCGATGACAATATCTCCTGTGATTTCACCTGAGAAAAACTGAGGAATTAGCCCGTTGATTAATCTTAGTACTGTTGATTTTCCGCATCCTGATAATCCGGTTAAACAGATCACTTCGCCAGGACGAATAGTTAAATTAAAATCTTCTAATGCATTTTTATCTGAAGCACTGTAACTGAAAGTTACATTGTTAAATTGAATCATTTGAGCCTCCCTCTTATATAACGTAATAAAGGATAACCAGTAAAATGAGTAATCCTGCGATAGTTTTGTCGATTGCGGTCATTTTAAATACAATGAGTGACGTACGTGCAGCTTCTACAGACAGTCCTCTTGTTAAAGAAGCGGCTGTCAACTCATTTGAAATTTTGACCACTCGATTAATTAACGGTACAATACGCATTTCGGTATAACGTATCGGATGTAGAAACGCTTGAAGTGTCGTCATACCCCGCATACGCATCGCATGTTTAATGTTTTGCGATTCTTGATAGACCACAGGAAGAAAACGAAACATGACTGCTAAAGGAATCGTCAACACATTTGGAAACTTCAATTTCTCTAATGCACGAATGAACATTTCAACTGACGTTGTTTTAAATAAGACAAATCCCATTAAAGCAGCAGGTAAAAAACGTGTAAGCAAATTGGCTATTATAAAAATCAAACTATACACAACCGCATGGTAATCTCTCAATTGAAATGTTTCGATATACCATCCAGTAAAAAGAATAAAAAAGCATAATAAGCCAGTTTTATAATAATGTAGATAAAGCAGACAAAATGTAGGTATCAGAATAATTACAAGTCGTGGATAAACCGCATGACCCGTAGTAGTTCCTGTTAAAGCGATAAAGGATATCAATACCATACTTAACAATTTTATTCTTGGATCAATTTGCATTTTGATCATGAGACCATACCTGCACGTACAAAATGTTTTTTAAATAGAATTCTTGCGATGACAATACCGATAACCGCACCGACCATACAAGTCACTATAATGATTGGTAATGTTTGTAGCGTGAATAGTTTATCTAGTAATGCTGTATATTCGTGTCCTCTTTTTTGTTCTAGATAATCGAAAAAGGATTGTCTTGCGAAGTAAAATGGAAGCAAACTGCCGAGTGACCAAAATGAAAAGACAATATAACCGATACTTAATGTAATCCAATGACGATAGTTGCCGATCTTCATAATTAAATCAGCTAGAATCGGTAATGGAATACCAGTAATTAATGCGAGCCCTGGGTGACCCATAACAAACAATACTAAGCTCACTACAATCCCACTAATACTTAAAGCGCCGAACTTTTGTGTTTTAGCTACCAACAACATAATAGGTACACTGCCAATAACCGCAAATAATGCAGGTAAGAAAAACATAATCACTGGCACAATCCCAGCAATACCTACAGGTGTAATTAACACAAAGAATATTGCGGTAAAGAGCCCGATGTTAATTAAATCTTTAACTTCTAATTTCTCACGTTGCATGCATGTATCTCCTCCTTAAAAATCTGTCGTTAAATTTATCGTGTGAATATAACTTAATCATAGTTTACCACCATTGATAATGATTCTCAATTACGTATTTCAATCAAAAATTACTTTCATTTAGTAAAAGGTATATAAAACAATAAAATAGAAATAACTGCTTATCTGAGCTTTAAATTATTCAAATCCATTTAGAAATCCACATCAAACCAACACTTTCTATCCTATCAATCAGACTATTCATTTTCTACTACAATTAAAATCTCTCTATATAAACTATGTTTAGATTTAAATTTATCCTCGTACACATAGCCTAGTATACTAGCTAATTTATATATTTTAACTTTTTTGCTTTGCAAAATTAGATTCACATCTAAAATATAAAAGGGGCTGGATTTATGTCCCAGCCCCACTCTTTTTAAATGATATTCTAATACACTCTATAATATGCTTGGTTACCCCACCAAGCTTTTTTCGCAGATGCACGTGCTTGTTTTCCAGCAGTGGTATAGCCACTATCTGAACGATATTTGCCGATTGCTGTAGAATCATGACCATAACTATTATGTGTGTAATATGACCAAACATATGTTGAGCCTATTCCATGACTCCATTTTCCACCTTCTGCCCATTCGTAAGCATTTGCAATTGTAGTTGTTCCCATTCCTAGTAATAAAGTGGCAATAATTATTGTTCTAGCAACATACTTTTTCATGAAAACACCGTTTTTTAAAACGTTCTCTATCTATTAAAAATAATATACAATAAAAACCCGCTAGCGTCAATAAATTTTCTGAATATTCTTACATTAATAAGTCTTTTCGTAATAATTATCATATTCTGAATATTCTATTGATTTAACTGTGATTTCGTGCTATGATTACGTCATTAAATCAATACGCTTTAGTTCGGTAGAGAGTGAAAGCGTTGATGGAAGTGAGGAACTATAAATGGAATACATCGAATACCAAGATAAAGTGCTTAAACGAAAAGATTTGGAACTCCGCTTTTTAAAATATTTCCAATCTCATCAATATGAAGTGATAGACCTGCATTTTATTGAACGTTTGAATTGGCAACAGTTGACGCAAGATGATTTAGAAAGTATGGGAACGCGCAGTATTTGGAAAAATGGTCAAAATTTCTTTGCGCTTCGTAATGACTGGACAGATCAACTTCAACATTATGTCAGAACGTATGCTTTAAATTTAAAACAAGCCGTATATGCAGGCCCTATCGCAAACAATGAACATATCAGCACAAACTTAGGTATTGAAGTATTTCATCCGACTTACCAAGAAATGTTGACGAGCTTTCAGTTAATGTTGGGATTTATTCAAAAGGAAATGAAACGCGAGGTAGATTTTGCGGTGATTGGTCACTATCAACTGTTATCGTTGTTGTTAAGTGAAGAAGAACGCACACCAAAAATCTTACAATTGATTAATGAACGTAACCTTTCTGAACTTAATCAGCAGTTGCCTAAAGGTCATAAACTTTTAGGTTTATTGAAACAACCGACTCATTTGCAACTGGATTATATTCGAAATATTATCCCTAACGATCATCCGACATACTTATCTTTATTACGATGGTCAGAAGAATTAAAACGTGCAGGCATCCAAACGATTCACTTAGATGTAACAACAATGCCACCGAAAACTTACTATATCGGCAGCTTTATGCAGCTGTTTGAAAATAGCCAGTCTGAACCGATAATGTCAGGCGGTCATTACAGTGGAACAATCGATGGTTTCGGTTTTGGGATTCAATTAGATTAGGAGGAACAAATTATGTTAACGATTGCCCTCAGCAAAGGGAGATTACTCAAAGACTTCATCGCATTTTTAGAACGCAACAACAATCCTATATGGGCAGAAGCTTTACATCAACGTGAACGTAAGCTGCAGATTACCGTAAAAGATATTAAATTCATTTTAGTTAAAGGAACAGATGTCCCTACTTATGTTGAAGAAGGTATCGCAGATTTAGGCATTACCGGCAGTGATATCTTAAGTGAAAAGCCAAATCATAATGTGAATAACTATATCGATTTACCATTCGGTCAATGCCACTTTTCTGTAGCAGCCAAACCTGGTGTGACAGATATCAATCGTGTTGCGACGACTTACGTTAATACTACACGCCAATATTTCAATCAACTCGGTCAAGATGTCAGCATCATTCCTTTATCTGGATCAGTGGAACTCGCAGCTGTCGTCAATATGGTTGATGCTATCGTGGATATCGTCCAAACAGGGACAACACTTAAATCTAACGGATTAGAAGAACGTGAACAAATTGGTAATGTAAATGCGAAATTAATTACCAATAAACATGCTTTCTTCAGTAAATCAGACGCTATTAATCAATTCATTACACAACTGGGGGTTTCTATACATGCTTAATAAAACTGAATTTTATGCGCGTTTCCAAAACGTTTCAGATATCGAACAATCATTAATCGACCAAGTCAACACAATCATTCAAAACGTCAAAAAGAATCAAGACAAAGCCTTATTTGACTATAATAAACAATTTGACGGTGTCGAACTTTCACAATTAGAAGTACCGCAAGCGGATATTGAAGCCAGCTTGACTCAAATCTCACCAGAATTACGTGAAGCTTTGACACAAAGCTTTGAAAATATCAAAGCATTCCAAGAACGTATCAAACATGAAGATGTTATCGGCGAATACACAAGTGAAATTTATAACCCGCTTGAAAGTGTCGGTATTTATGTTCCAGGCGGTAAAGCCGCTTATCCTTCGACTGTTTTAATGACTGCGACACTTGCTAAAGTTGCAGGGGTCAAAGAAATTATCGCAGTGACACCTCCACAAGCTGAAGGCATTAAACCAAGTATTCTAGCAGCTTGTAAAATTGCGGGTGTCGATCGTATTTTCCAAGTCGGCGGTGCACAAAGTATTGCGGCGTTAGCCTTTGGTACGGAAACTGTACCTAAAGTTGATAAGATCGTCGGACCAGGTAATCAGTTTGTTGCGTTAGCGAAACAATTACTTTATGGCTATGTCGGTATTGATCAAATCGCTGGACCAAGTGAGATTATGATTATCGCAGATGAAACATCTCGTCCTGAATTTATTGTTCAAGATATCTTAGCACAAGCTGAACACGATGAGCGTGCACGTACTTTCTTATTATCTACAAGTCAATCTTTATTAGAAGAAGTAGAAGCGTTATTACCAGAGGCTATCAACAATGCCCCAAGAAAAGCGATTATCGAACCAAGTGTACGAGACTTCCACTACCCTATTTTGACTGAAAGTATCGAAGATAATATAGAAATCGCAAACTATGTCGCACCTGAACATTTATCAATTCAAACAAAAGAACCTGACTATTACATCAACAAAATCAAATATGCTGGCGCAATGTTCTTAGGTTCTTATGCACCTGAAGCTTTAGGCGATTATAATGCAGGGCCAAGCCACGTCTTGCCTACTAACCAAACATCCCGCTTCACAAACGGTTTAACAGTCAATGACTTCCTCACAAGTCACTCTGTAATCCGTTATGACCAACATGCCTTCAACAACCTTGCAGAAGGCGCTATGACAATCGCCCATGAAGAAGGCTTATACCAACATGAAGCCTCAGTTAAAGTCAGAGTAGAACAGGAGGAATCATAATTGATTTATATTGATAAAAACGAAAGCCCGATTCCTGCACTTTCTAAATCAGAAATTGCAGAAGTCATTAATCATACAGATTTTCGCGTCTACCCAGAAACACAATATAATGATTTTCTTAAAGCATACGCGGATTTTTATAATTTAAATACCAATCAAGTTTTAGCTGCGAACGGATCTGATGAATGGATTCAAAAATGTATGTTAGCTCTGCCAGAAGGCCCAGTACTTACGTTAAGCCCAGATTTTGTTATGTATACCGAATTTGCGCGCCAAACTGAGCGTGACATTGAATATGTCTCATGCGACCAAGATTTCCGCTTCTCACTCGAAACGATTTTAAACCGTATTGATGACGTTCAACCTGCGTTCTTTATCATGAGCGTGCCACATAACCCAACAGGCGAACAATATCCTTTCAATTTTTTGAAAGCTATCAGCGACAAAATGAAAGCACTTGGCGGTTACTTTGTCATTGATGAAGCTTATATTGAATTTGGCGAACCGATTGAAGTAGCGTTAGAAGATCATATCATCGTCATGAAAACATTAAGTAAAGCCTTCGCGTTAGCTGGCTTACGTATCGGTGTCGTGATTTCAACACCAAAAACGATTCAATTATTAAATCGTTTCGCACACCCATATCCGATGAGCACTTTATCTTTAACACTAGCGGAAACATTATTTAAAGATACTAAACGCGTTATGAATCTGATCGCAGAACAACGTTACTTATGTCGTAAACTCAATGATATTTTCAAACCGTATCACAGCAATGATTTAAAAGTGATTCCATCTAAAGCAAACTTTGTCTTCACATATGGACCAAAAGCACGCAGTTTAGGTGAATACGTGATGGAACATGGTTTTAAACCACGTATTTATGATGAACCTGAATTAAATGAAGCTGTCCGTTATTCTATTGCGACAGATCAAGAACTCGATCAACTCTCACAAATCATCAAGGAATGGAGTGAACAAAATGACTTATCATAAAACACGCGCAACTAAAGAGACCTCTATAGAAGCAACGCTAGATTTTACCAATCAATCAGAAACATCGATTTCAACAGGGGTTGGCTTCTTAGACCATATGTTGACTTTGTTCAGCTTCCATAGCGGTATTGCCCTTCAGTTAAAAGTTGAGGGTGATACCTATGTTGATGATCATCACACAACAGAAGATATCGGAATTGTGTTAGGTCAATTATTATTAGAAGCTGTTCGTGAAAAAACATCTTTCACACGATACGGTACTTTCTATATTCCAATGGATGAAACGTTAGCACGTGTCGTTACAGATATCAGTGGACGTCCTTTCTTATCATTTAATGCCGAATTCTCTAAAGAGAAAGTCGGTACGTTCGATACAGAACTTGTCGAAGAATTCTTTAGAGCGCTTGTGATTAATGCCCGTTTGACAACACACATTGATTTAATCCGCGGCGGTAATACGCATCATGAAATTGAAGCGATTTTTAAAGCCTTTGCGCGCAGTTTAAAAATCGCACTTTCAGAAAGCGATACACAAGGTGTGCCTTCCTCTAAAGGAGTGATTGAATGATCGCGATTGTAGACTATGGTGTCGGAAATATCAAAAATGTTGAACGCGCGGTCAATCACTTAGGCTACGATGCACAACTGACAAGCGATTTTGACACAATTAAAGAAAGCTCGCATATTATCTTACCAGGTGTCGGTCATTTTAAAGATGCGATGACAGCACTCAAAGCTTCCGGCCTAGATAAGTTACTGATTGAGCTTCAAGACAAGAAACCGATGATCGGCATTTGTTTAGGTATGCAGCTGATGTTTGAACACAGTGATGAAGGCGATGTAGAGGGTTTAGGTATGATTCCTGGTCGTGTCGTGCCGATTGATACACCATACCCTGTACCGCACTTAGGTTGGAATAATTTAGAAAGTAAACACCCTCTTTTAGATAAAGACGTTTACTTTATTCACTCTTATTACGTTCAAACACCTGCACCGATTATTGCGACAGCGGAATATGGTCTGCCGATTACCGCCATTGTCCAAAAAGATAATAAAATCGGTATCCAATTTCATCCAGAAAAAAGCGGTGATTTCGGATTAGCTATTTTAGACCAAGCATTGAAAGGCGGTTTTATTCATGATTGAAGTATGGCCAGCAATTGATTTAATCGATTCACAAAGTGTGCGTTTAACTGAAGGTGACTATGAAACGAAAGAAGCGATGGCGAGAACTGCAGAAGAAGCCGTTCAATTCTATAGTCGTTATAAATGTGTGAAACGTATCCATGTTATCGATTTAATCGCTGCGAAAACTAAACAACCTGTTGAAGCGGATTATATTGAACAACTTGTTGGTTTAACAGATTTGCCGATTGAAGTTGGCGGCGGTATCCGTTCTACTGAAACGATTGAAGATTATTTCAATAAAGGTGTCGCTTATGTAATTGTCGGAACGAAAGGTATTCAAGATACCGCATGGCTTAAAACAGCTGCTGAACAGTTTCCAAATCGTATTTACCTATCTGTAGACGCTTATGTTGACGAAATCAAAGTTAACGGATGGTTAGAAGAAACAGGATTGAACTTATTTGAATTCGTTAAGACCATTGAACACTTACCGCTTGGTGGCTTGATTTATACAGATATTTCGAAAGACGGTAAATTAGAAGGACCGAACTTCGAATTAACGAAACAACTTGCGCAAGCGACTGCCCTACCCGTCGTCGCATCTGGCGGAATCCGCAGTTCTGATGATTTGAAGCGTTTAGAAGCGGATGGTGTACATGCGGCCATCGTCGGCAAAGCTGCGAATACTGAAGCCTTTTGGGAGGGATTAGAATGATAAAAAAGCGTATCATCCCTTGTCTTGATGTCAAAGACGGTCGTGTCGTCAAAGGTGTGAAGTTTAAAGGATTGCGTGATATCGGCGACCCTGTGGAAATGGCAGCGTACTATAACCAAGAACTAGCAGACGAACTTGTTTTCTTAGATATTTCACGTACTGAAAGTGGTCATCAAATGATGTTAGATATTATCGAAGAGACTGCTTCAAAACTGTTTATCCCATTAACCATCGGCGGCGGTATCAATTCTGTTGAAGATATCTCTATCTTGTTAAAACATGGTGCAGATAAAGTTTCATTAAACTCTAGCGCATTAAGAAATCCAGAATTAATTGCGGAGGCAAGTCAGAAATTCGGTACGCAATGTATTTGCGTCGCAATTGATGCGAAATGGGAAGAAGATAAACAAGATTGGTTCTGTTATACACATGGCGGTAAGCAACGCACAGATAAACGCACTTTAGACTGGGTTCAAGAAGTCGAAGCATTAGGTGCTGGTGAATTGCTTGTGACTAGTATGGATTACGATGGTGTCAAACAAGGATTTGATCACCGCTTATTATCATTAATCAATGACCGTGTATCTATTCCGATTATCGCTTCAGGCGGTGGCGGCAATGCGCAACACTTTGCGGATTTATTTAAGGAAACTGATGTTTCAGCCGGCCTCGCTGCCAGCATTTTCCATGATAAAGAAACAACCGTCGGCGCTGTGAAAGCATTTCTAAAAGAAGAAGGAGTTGAAGTCAGATGGCAATAACACCAGACTTTTCAAAAGGATTAGTACCCGCAATCTTACAACACTATCAAACTAAACAAGTGTTAATGCTGGGATATATGAATGAAGAAGCGTATCAAAAGACTTTAGAAGATAAAGTGTGTTGGTTTTATTCTCGAAGCAAAGAACGCCTATGGAAAAAAGGCGAGTCTTCTCACAACTACCAACATGTCGTTGATCTTAAATTAGATTGTGATCAAGATACAATATTAGTCTTCGTCAATCCAGATGGTCCAACTTGTCATACAGGTTCAACGAGTTGTTTCAATACAGAAACACCTTTCTTTATCGATAGTTTAGAAGACATTGTGCAATCACGCGCAAACAGCGATGATGACAAATCATATACTCATTACTTATTGAATGAAGGTATTGAGAAAATCACGAAGAAATTCGGTGAAGAAGCATTTGAAGTTGTGATTGCTGCTATGAAGAACGATCAAGAAGAATTAGCTAATGAGACAGCTGACGTCTTATATCACCTCTTTGTGTTACTCCACGCTTGTGGTGTAACTGTAGATGATGTGAAACAAGTTCTACAAAGCAGACATCAAAAAAGCGGTAATTTCAAAGGTGAACGTAAATCTGTTCAAGACTGGTAAAAATTGTTTTAAATAAGCATATAAAAAGCATGCGTTTGAGCTCAATCCAGAGCTTCAAACGCATGCTTTATTTATTGTAGTTATTTCTATGTTTAATGATGTTGAAAGTGATTTAAATTTCTACTAGGTTACTTTTTAACCAATTTGTACTTTTTCTTTTGGATAGTGATACAAGACAGGCTCTTTTCTGCCGCCAATCATTAAGATGAAGGAGATTAATCCAACCCGCCCGATAAACATCAAGACCATCAAGACCACTTTGGTGATATCTGTACCATCACTCGAGAGACCTAGCGATAACCCACAGGTTCCGAATGCAGACATGACTTCAAAGAAGACTTGTAGAATAGACATTTTACTGCCTTCTACTGCTTGAATAATCACAATTGATGTTAGTGATAAGATTGTTGCAACACTAAACACCATAAAGGTCTTTTGGATATCTGACGGCAAGATTTCTCTATTAAAGACTTTGATGGTAATACGTTCTGAATCCGTACGGAAATTTAAAATAAAGAGAATCAGAATCGCAAATGTCGTTGTTCGAATGCCCCCACCTACTGAACTTGGTGAAGATCCGATAAACATCAATGTCCCCATCAATGAGTTGGTCGCATCTGTAAATTGTGAGATGTCTACTGTCTGTAATCCGGCACTTCTGGTTGTAGTCGATTGGAACATGGCATAAAAGAGTGCTTTATGCCAACTGACGTCTTTCAACGTGTTGCCCATCTCTAAGATTAAAATCATCACTGTTCCGAATAAGAATAATGCGAAATACGTAATCGTTGTGATTTTCGCAAATAATGAGAAGCGGAAGTTCGGATTTCTATTACTGATATACGCTTTAATTTCTAATAGTACCGGGAACCCGATAGAACCCAGTGTAATCAAGAACATCACAATCGCTTGTACGAAATAATCATTCGCATAAGGAATCAATGAATTCCCTGTAATATCGAGTCCTGCGTTAGTTGTAGAGGCAACTGAAACGAAGAAGCCCTGCATTAACGCATATTGGATATCTGCGGTATCTCTATAGAAATAAAAGGCTAGTAATAGCGCACCGACAAGTTCAATCAATAAGACGGCTCTGACAATTTCAATAATCAATTGAACCGCACCACTCATCGTATGGCGGTTATTATCCAACATAATCATCTGACGTTCACGTAAGCCGATATGTTTACCTAAAATGAGCCATAACACCGTACCTAATGCCATGACGCCGACACCGCCGATATTTAAAATAATCATAATGACAATTTGTCCGAAAGTCGAATATGTATCGGCAATCGTCACAGGTGTCAATCCAGTCACACTGATCCCTGATACAGCCACAAATAATGTATCAATGGGATCCACGTGCACACCAGGCTTATGCACGCCAGGTAAATTTAACATCAAAAATGCTGCGATAATCGCAATCAAATAGAATAAGACAATACCTTGTTGAGGACTGGATCTTTTAAATAACTGGTTAAAAATGGACAACTGTTTTCACCTCAACACTACTTCAATTTAATCGTTATACTTTTTAGTTTACCATTTCGATATATTTTTGCAGATAATGGTTTCAAATCTGCTTGGTGTTCAAAGACAATCTGTCTATATCTTAAATTATCTTCAATTTTTTTACCATCTAATTCTACAATAATATCCCCTGTTTTTAAACCTGCTTTTTCACCTGGTGAGTTTTGATTTACTTCTCTGACTACAGTACCTTGTTGTAAATCTTTAGGAACTTTGAATTGATCACGTTCTTGATCTGATAAATCAGCGACATTCGATAAAGCAACACCTGTATTCGGATAATCAATTTTACCTTTATCTTCTAATTGTTTTGCGAGCGTCACAGCTTTATTAACTGGAATCGCAAAGGCCATGCCTTCTACTGCCGGCATATCAATTTTTAAAGAGACGATACCGACTAATTTACCGTTTTGATCAACTACTGCACCGCCTGAGTTACCAGGGTTGACAGGTGCATCAATTTGAAAGGCTTTTGTCAGTACATCATAGTGGTTGTCTTTATCGATATCTACAGGTACATTACGATTTAAACCTGAAACGACACCATTTGAAATACTGCCTTTAAAGTCAGCTCCTAACGGATTTCCTACTGTAATAACAGGTTCTGCTAATTGAAGCTGTTTAGAATCGCCAATACGTATAGCTTTGACATCACTATCTTTTTCAACGTTTGCTTTCACAACTGCTACATCTGAATATTTATCTTTACCGATGACTTTCCCTGTTGTTTCTTTGTTGTCATCGTATAAAATACGTTGTGTTTTTTTATCGCCGACTACATGACTATTCGTCAATATAAAAATGGAGTCGTCTACTTTTTTGTAGACGACACCTGAACCAATTTCATTATCAGAATTTGCGGTTTCTTTATCAATTGAGCTTTTATTTTTTGTTTTGTTCTCAACTGTTACGACTGAATGAATCGAACTTTTTGCTGCTTTCATCATAGCTGTCTCTTGTTTATCGCCACTGCCATCAAACGTTGCGACGTCACCGGCACTTCCATTATCACTTCTTAGATTATGGAATATCGCAAAGAGTAATAGCAATAAAATAATTACGCCGACCGCAATTGCGATTTTAGCCCAATGTTTTTCAAAGAATGCTTTGGCCTGATTGCTTTGTGTACTGTGTTTTGCAGGTTCGCCATCTTTATGAGGCGGTTTTGTTTCTGATTCTGTCTCTGTTGGTTCTTCTGATGTTGCGTGCTCATGAATTTTTGTGTCATCGTCTACTGTGACTGATGAAACATTTGAAACAGTTTTTTCATTCTTCACTGTTTCTTTTTTCGCACCTGCAGTGGATGTTGATGGCTGTTCTTTATGTAAGGATTCATCTTTTGATGATGTTTCTGCCTTCGGTGTCTCTGTTTGTTCATTTTCTACTTCAGGCTCACGTTTACCTTGCGCAATTTCTTGTTGATGTTGAATTTCTTCTTGTGTCAATTTTTCAATACGTGCTTTTCTTAAGTTGTCTTTCACACGTTCTTCATTGTTTTTAGCTTGCATTGCTGCTTTTTCTTTTTCTTGTGCTTGTTGCTCTTTTTCTTGTTCAACACGTTGTTCTCGTTCTTCATTATGGAAAAACTCTCGACGTTTTCGTTTATAATGACTTTTCGGTATAACTTGTTTTTCATCTGGTTGACGCTTTCCATTATCTTCTGCCATCATAACGCCCTCCTCTACTACAATCTTTCTTATCTATTATGACACAATCTATTGTAAATTTCTTGTAAACTTAGTGCTTTCACTAAAAATTTTAGAGGATTTTTTCTTCTACTTCAATCTGAAGATAAAACGAAAACCGTCTATCTTTTGAATCAATAAAGATAAACGGTTTGTCATTGCATATTGTATTATGAATTTGATTGTTCTTTTGCTTTCTTTTTGTTGTGGCGTAAAGATGATAACCAACCAAAGATAACAAGTCCAATCATGACACCCCAGAAAATGATTTGCCATAATGTTGAATGTGGGAAATGCTCTGGAATTAAATGAACTTGTGGATGTGCAAGAACAAGTACCACTAATTTGATACCAACCCATCCGACAATCGCAAAGGCTGCACCTTCAAGACCAGGATATTTATTTAATAGTTCTACGAACCAAGTTGCCGCAAAACGCATTAAGATAACACCGATCATACCACCCATGAACATTACTGCGAATTGACCTAAGTCCATACCGCCGAAATGAATACCAACTGGTTTCAACGTGAAGGCAATGGCCATTGCTGCAAGCATTGAGTCAATCGCAAAGGCAATATCCGCAAATTCGACTTTCGCAACAGTACTCCAAAAGGCTTTCGGGCTGACTTTCTTTTCAGTTCCGTGCTCATCATAGTGATGATCATCACCTTCTGGTTGTTCAGGTCCATGACCTTTGGATTTGTAGAATTGATATAAATTCCGTCCTGACATATATAGTAAATAAACGGCACCAGCTGCTTGGATAAACCAGAAGTTTACTAAGTAACTGATTAGGAATAATGATAAGAATCTAAAGATAAAGGCTCCTAATAAACCGTAAAATAATGCTTTCTTTCTTTGCTCAGGCGGTAAATGTCTTACCATTACTGCCATAACCACTGCGTTATCCGCAGCAAGTAATCCTTCTAAAAATACGAGTACGAGCAATACCCATCCGTAGGATAAAATTAAACTCGGATCCATTCAATGACCACTCCTTCAAAATAATTCAATCGTCTGGCTAAAAAACGTGGACAAAATAAAAGAGACCTATGCTAAATAAATAGCAAAGGTCTCACTTGAATCCATAGCTGTTTGTACGGACTCCATTTTACCGGAAATGTCTATGCATTTCGTAATGACGATAAGAATGTTGAAGCGGAATTGAATCCAACTTCGTAAGTTACTCCCCTCTGACATGACTGTCATAGGTATTCATTTATTTAAAATAATTATACCCCATTGGATACCTATAATAAACTATAAAGTTTAATTTCAGGGAATTTTTCTTCAAACCAACGCGTCGCAAATTCATTTTCAAACAATAATACTTTTTGTTCATAGCGGTCTTGTACTAAGATAGAACGCGCTGTACTCATCTTATCTTGGATATCTTCTTCATTTTCAACCCAACGTGCAATTTTGCGGCCAACGGGTTCCATAATCACATCGACATTATATTCATTATTCATACGGTGTTCGAAAACTTCGAATTGCAGTTGACCTACAGCACCTAAAATAATTTGGTTTGTATGCAATGTTTTGTAGTATTGGATGGCACCTTCTTGTACCAATTGTTCAATACCTTTATGGAAGTGTTTTTGCTTCATTACGTTTTTCGGTGATACTTTCATAAAGAGTTCAGGTGTGAATTGTGGCAGATCTTCAAAACTGAATTTTTGGTTGCCACCGACTAATGTATCGCCGATTTGGTAATTACCTGTATCATATAAACCGATAATATCTCCCGCAACTGCATGGTTGATTGTTTCTTTATCATCCGCCATAAATGATGTTGAACGTGTTACTTTTTGTTTTTTATTTGTACGTTGTAGCTTCACGTCCATACCACGCTCAAATGCGCCACTGACAATACGCATAAATGCGATTCTGTCACGGTGTTTAGGATCCATGTTAGCTTGGATTTTAAAGATAAATCCTGAGAAGTCAGGCGCAAATGGACTCACTTCTTCTTCGTCTTTTGTTAAACGGCCATTAGGCATCGGCGCATGGTCTACATAAGCATTTAAGAAGCTTTGTACACCGAAGTTTGCTAATGCTGAACCGAAGAATACGGGTGTTAATTCACCTGCTAACATCATTTCGTTATCGAATTCTTCGCCCGCTTCTTCCACCAACATAAATTCTTCAATTGCTTGTGCGAAGGTACTATCGTTTGTAATTGGATGTTCTTCTTCAATTTCATAGTCTTCATTGATATGCAATAAGTGTTCTTCATCTCTGAATGGTTCAATCGTACGATCTTCACGATCGATAATACCGAAGAAGTTTTGACCCATACCTACAGGCCAGTTCATCGGATACGTTTTAATATTCAAAGTTTCTTCAATTTCATCTAACAACTCGAAAGGTTCTTTACCAACACGATCCAGTTTGTTGATGAAAGTGAAGATAGGAATACCACGCATTTTACATACTTTGAAGAGTTTTAATGTTTGAGGCTCAATCCCTTTGGCACAGTCAATTACCATCACAGCACTATCGACTGCCATTAACGTACGATACGTATCTTCCGAGAAGTCTTCATGCCCCGGTGTATCTAAAATATTAATATTAAAATCATCATAGTTGAACTGCATCACAGAACTTGTTACTGAGATACCACGTTCTTGTTCCACTTTCATCCAGTCACTTGTTGCGAATTTCCCAGATTTCTTCCCTTTAACCGTCCCTGCTTCACGAATGGCACCGCCAAATAATAGTAGTTTTTCAGTTAAAGTGGTTTTCCCGGCATCCGGGTGAGAAATAATCGCAAAGGTTTTTCTGGATTCAATTTCATCCTTTATACTCATCTTTCGTCTCCTTTATCAAATAGAATTAAAGTCAGTTCGTGCGCTAAGCTTTCCGCTTCAGCTTCATCCATTAAGTTAAATAGTTCCATTACTAAGTCTTCTTCTACATCTTCTGCTGACTCCTTTTTATCTATCAACGCAGACCAACTCATATCAGGAACCGCTATGAGCTGGTTCTGCATTGTTTCATCTGTATAACTATAGACGATTGCACCTTCTATCGTTTGAAGTGTCCTAATCTTCAGAAGGGCCACCTCCAAATTTCTTGTAAGACGCTTCTAAACCAATCAAATCATCACGATGTGGTACTTTAACATGACCTGGCATAATTTGATAAGGCTCACGTCCTTTTGAAGCTAATACAACAGTATCGCCTGGTTCTGCAACTTCAATCGCATGACGAATTCCTTCAGCACGATCCGTAAACTCTACATAATTGTCATGTGTCGCACCTTTAGCTAATTCATGCGTTAACATTTTCGGATCATCATTCGCTGGATTATCCGGCGTAAAGATAACATAATCTGCACGACTTGCTTGTCTGCCCATTTCTGGTGTTTTCGTTAAATCGCGTTCTCCTGCCATACCGACAAGTAAAATGAATTTTTGTTTCACAAACGGTTTAACCGCATCAATCAGCTTTTCAATACCATCTGTCGTATGGGCATAATCAATGATTAAATCAATTGGTAGTGAACGATCTAACACTTCTAAACGACCTTCAACCGGTTCTAATTGGCTGACTACGTCCACGATGTCTTGCATAGGTGTACCTTTACTCCAAAATGCAGTCATCGCTGCCATAATATTTGAAATGTTGAATTGACCGACATAAGGTGAATCCACGTGGAATGTACCGTCTGGTGTCACAAAATCAAATGAAGCACCTGTTAATGATTCTTTGATATTTTCAGCTTGGAATTGTGCTTTATTATGAATACCATACGTAAATACCTCGTATGGTGTTACGGTTTTCAAGTATTCAGAGAATGCATCATCTTGGTTGACGATTGCATATTTTTCTTTACTTAAATCCTCACCTAATTGGCTGAATAAGAGTGACTTCGCGTGACCATATGCTTCCATAGTGCCATGAAAGTCTAAATGGTCTTGTGTTAAGTTTGAAAAAACAGCAACATCAAATTCAACACCGCTTAAACGACCTAAAGCTAAACCATGACTTGATACTTCTAATGTCATGGCTTCAGCACCCGCATCTACTGCTTCATGTACTTTCTTCGTCAATGTCACAGTTTCTGGTGTTGTATTTTCACCTTTTGTGACTGTTTCATTGATTTGGAATCCATTTGTTCCTAAATAAGCACTGCCTTTTCCTAATTTACGATGAATTAGGTGAATCATCGTCGCAATAGATGTTTTACCATTCGTACCAGTCACACCATACGTTACCAATTTTTCGCTCGGATATTGATATAATTTATGTACAATCAAACTTGCGACACGTCTTGTATTCGGCACAATCACTTGTGTCACATCGCCTGTTAATTGTTGTTCACGTTCTACTACAATCACTTTGCAGCCTTGTTCAACTACATTTTGGCAAAATTTATGGCTGTCTACTGTATAGCCTTTTGAAGCAACAAAGATACTGCCTGCTTTTGCAGTACGAGAATCTGTTGTTACATCATCTACTTCTCTATCTAAACTGCCAAGTACTTGTTTCGATTTTATCTTTTCGAACAATTCGTTCGCTTTCACATCGATCGCCCCTTCTTTTCCAATACTACTATATTATACATTTTTTCTTTAGAAATCTAGATGCGTGAGTTCATTTTCTATTGTACATTTTTCTACGTTATTAATATATCGATTACGCTGTCAATTATATATTAAATTCAAATACTTCCTATATAAGAGAAGCACAATTTACAAATCACGAATCTCTTTTTCATTGAACCAAATGTTAAGAAAGTATGAAAATATTTTTATACTCTGTGAATAAGTGTTATAATTCAGTGATGTTAGCGTCAATATTATTTAATCTGGCTGCAACATACGTTACACTGTAGACAAAGCAATATATTCTATATATTAGCTTCACATAGACAACATTAAATCTACTAACTGGAGGGTGGCTGGTTTCATGGTTACTCAAAATAAGAAGATATTGATAATTACAGGTTCTTTCGGGAACGGCCATTTGCAAGTGACGAACAGCGTTGTGAATCAATTAAATGAAATGAATCTTAAACACTTATCTGTGATTGAACATGATTTATTTTTAGAAGCACATCCCATCTTAACATCCATTTGCAAAAAGTATTATATCAATAGTTTTAAATATTTCAGAAATTCATACAAACGTTTTTACTATAGCCGCCCAAAAGACATTGATAAATGTTTTTACAAATACTACGGTTTAAACAAATTGATCAATTTGTTGATTAAAGAAAAACCTGATTTGATTTTACTGACATTCCCAACGCCGGTCATGTCTGTTTTAACAGAACAATTTAATATGAATATCCCGATTGCGACGGTAATGACAGATTATCGCTTACATAAAAACTGGGTAACGCCCCACTCTTCACGTTACTATGTCGCTACAGAAGACTTAAAACAAGAATTTAAAGATATCGGCGTACCACAAGATATTATAAAAGTTACAGGTATTCCAATTTCATCACAATTTGAAGAAGACATTGATAAAGACGCTTGGATGCGTCAAAATCGCTTAGATCCTAACCGTCCTACTATTTTAATGTCTGCGGGTGCATTTGGTGTATCTAAAGGCTTTGAATCAATGATTGCCGATATTTTAGAACGTACGCCAGAGACACAAGTTGTAATGGTATGCGGACGCAATAAAGAATTAAAACGTAATTTAAAGCATCAATTTAAAGGCAATCATAATGTGTTGATTTTAGGTTATACACATCATATGAACGAATGGATAGCAGCCTCTAACCTTATGATTACTAAGCCTGGCGGTATTACGATATCAGAAGCGCTTGCACGTAAAGTGCCGATGATTTTCTTAGATCCAGCGCCAGGTCAAGAGTTAGAAAATGCACTTTACTTTGAGTCTAAAGGCATGGGTAAAGTGGCAGACACAACAGAAGAAGCAATTGCTTTAATTACAGATTTAACACAAGATGAAAAAGAACTAGATACAATGGTTGCTCGTATGCAAGACTTAAAAGTCAAATACCCTACCTATAAATTATGCCGAGACTTACTTCATCTCTTAGATGAATCTTCACAAACAGAAGAAATTTATGGAAAGGTACCATTATATGCAAAGCTCTTCCTCAAGTAAATACAACGCAAACTATAAACGTAATTTCATAATTATGTTGTTTATATTGTTCTTTATGGAATTCGCACGAGGCATGTTTGTCTTAGGTTACCTTCCGTTCTTACCTACTGTTTCTTCAGTAGCTGTCGGTGTAACCTCAGCTGCAGTTTCCATTCATTATATTTCTGATGCCGCAACAAACTTTGTTGTCGGCTTCTTATTAAAACGATTCGGTGCGAAACCAGTATTGACACTCGGCTTTTTACTGGCTTTCGGCAGTTTGTTTTTAGTGATTTGGTTCCCTTATAATGCCATTATTTTAATTATGAGTTCCATCTTACTAGGTGTCGCTTCAAGCCCAATTTGGGTCATTATGCTATCTAGTGTACGTGATGAATCTCGTGGTAAACAAATGGGCCATGTTTATTTCGCATGGCTATTTGGTTTATTAGCAGGTATGATTGGCATGCTGCTAATTGTTAAAGTGCATCCAACACACTTTACATTCTTAATGGCACTCGTTGTGTTAGTAGCTTGGATACTTTATTACTTTGTTAAGATCCGTCTCACTAACTACAAAACACGTCGTTTAAAAGAACAACTTGCGCAAATTAAACGTGTGGCACATTCAAATGGTGTCCTATTTCCAGGTATTATCTTACAAGGTGCTTCAATCAGTGCACTTGTACCGATTTTACCGACTTACGCAACAAAAGTGGTAAAAGTTAGTATGGTTGAATATACGGCAGCTTTGATTATTGGTGGTGTCGGTTGCGCTATATCCATGCTATTCTTATCAAAAATCATCGATCATCATGGTAATAAATTTATGTTCAGTGCGATTTTTACAGGCTTTGTATTATATACACTTGCCATATTTAGTCTTTCACTCATTACACAGATCTACCTTGTGTGGGGTGTCGCACTGTTTATTGGTTTAATGTATGGCTTTTTATTACCAGCTTGGAATACGTTCATGGCTAAGTTCATTAAGCAAGATGAACAAGAAGAAACTTGGGGTGTCTTTAACAGCATCCAAGGCGTCGGTGCTATGATTGGTCCACTTATCGGTGGAATGCTTTATCAATTTACGAATAACTTGAATATGACGTTCTACTTCTCAGGAGGCGTCTTCGTCTTCTTAGCCATTTTCTATGGGATTTATTTCCTGCGTATTCAAAAACAACAACCAACAAAA
The DNA here is from genome assembly GCF_001815505.1 of Staphylococcus sp. HMSC072B07. Lineage (NCBI taxonomy): Bacteria > Bacillati > Bacillota > Bacilli > Caryophanales > Staphylococcaceae > Staphylococcus > Staphylococcus sp. HMSC072B07. The sequence continues at coordinate 68,503 of NZ_KV820900.1, forward strand.
TAATGTAAGTTGTCATAAAAAGGCAGCCGATTCAGACATAGAATCGGCTGCCTTTTTGTATATGTATTTAAAAGTAAGAGGTTAAGACATTGAAAATAGATAGTAACATCTACACTATCGAGCCCTCAATATCACAATGTCTCAGCCCCGTACTTTTTATCACTGAAATGCTGTGAGATCTTTCATACACTTCATAGCTTATTTGAAACTGAATGTGTCGATTGTTTCCCATTTGTCAGCTTCATTATTATATTTCAATAATGTCAACTCACTAATTGTTTCTTCGTAATCAATACCAGCCAGTTTAACTTGTCCAAAGATATCTTCGAATTCTTGGCTTGTTAAACCTTGAGCAATTGTAAAATGCGGAACAAATGAATGTTCTGGTTGGCCGTAAAAATCACCATTATTGAAGCGATTATCTAATTCTTCTAATTCAGGTGTTTTTTCAACTTTAAAATAAATCACATTATTTACAGGTGCGAAATTTGATGCTTTCGTTGCATGAATGTGAAGTGGCGCAATGCCTTCGATACGTGATTGAATATCTTCTTTCACGCTGTCAAAATCATTATCTTCAACCTCAAATGAATCTTTGATTGTAATATGAGGTGGGATTTGCGCATAGCGTTCATCATAACGTTTACGATATGCATCAATTTTTTCACGGAATGTTTTTGATGGAATTAATGCTAACCCTAAAATCATTTGAATTCCTCCTTAGATTGAACTATATGGCCATTATAGCAAACATTCTATGAAATCGTTACCAAAAACTGTGACTTTACAGAATTTACTGAATGGTTTACTCCGCTAAAAAGTATAAAAGTAAGGGTTCCATTAGCTTTCTCCAGTACTTCCAACGATGTCCCCCATCAAATTCTTCATAATAATGTGTAACATTAAACTTCTCTAACAAGTCTTTTAATTCACGATTTGGTGTTAAGAAATCCGCACGTTCACCTGTAGTCGGCAACGCAAAGTCAATTTCTTCTTTACCAACCGCTTGCCATATATCTAACTGATCAATAAACTGACAACGATTTGCGAGTAAATCGACGACTTCATTAAACATCGGACTGAACATACCGACTTGATTAAATAAACGAGGATACGAAAGTGCCGTCATTAACGCAATTGAGCCTGCTAAACTATCACCTAATAACACACGTCCATTCGCCACTTTAAATGTCGGAAATGTTTTATCGATATACGGTAACAACTCTTGTCCCATTGCTTTGACAGTTAAAGGTGCACGGCTGCCATTGGGTGAAAATTCTTCTCTCCGCTTATCCACGGTTTCATAATGGAAACCAATGAAAATGGCACGTTCTACTTGTTCATCTTCTCTTAAGCGTTCATAGACGCGATGAATTTGTCCGAAACGAAAGAAGTCTAAACCATCAAAACAAAACACTAATTTATATTTAAATAATGGTGAATAATTTTTAGGTAAGTAGATAGATAACGTAATATCACGTTCTAAAATATCACTATGAAATTGTGTTTGAGTCACAACACCTGGTTCTAGTTCACTCACAATACTCTCTCCTTATTGTTAAATTTAACTCTAGTTTAACAATTTTTATGCGCATTGGGTAATAAGCTAGATATTAACTAGCTTTATTGTGCCATTCCGATTAATCCTATAAGTATTTATTTGTAAAGTTTAATGTTTATTTTCATTAAAAGTGTTGCACGGAACTTTTATTCAAAGTATAATTGAAAAAAATCAATGTCACTGATGCATGTCGAAACACATACAGTAGCGGAACATAATGCGCTTATTTTTTTAGGGGTAAAATGTAAGCGTTTTCTTTTTCGCTTTATTAAGGGGGAAATCATTATGCTAGAAAGTTTTGTAGCTTGGTTTAATGAAATCGTGTGGAGTAAACCGCTTGTTTATGGTCTATTGATTACGGGGATTTTATTTTCTTTGATGATGAAATTCTTTCAAGTCAGGCATTTTAAAGAGATGATTCGTTTAATGTTCCACGGTGAAAAATCACCGACTGGAATCTCAAGTTTCCAAGCGATTGCACTCTCTTTAGCTGGACGTGTCGGTACGGGGAATATCGTCGGCGTTTCTACAGCTATCTTTATTGGGGGTCCGGGTGCAGTCTTTTGGATGTGGGTAACCGCATTTTTAGGTGCCAGCAGTGCATTTATCGAATCAACATTAGGTCAAATCTTCAAACGTGAAGAAAAAGGTGAATATCGAGGCGGTCCCGCCTACTACATTGAATATGGGATTAAAGGACGTTTAGGTAAAATTTACGGTTTAGTCTTTGCGATTGTAACGGTTATCTCAGTAGGCTTATTATTACCAGGAGTACAATCTAACGCAATCGCAAGTTCAATGAACAACGCGTTCCAAATTCCAAACTGGATTGTCGCAGTTACAATTGCGGTCATTTTAGGTCTGATTATTTTCGGCGGTGTTAAATGGATCGCTAATGTTGCGACAGCAGTCGTACCATTCATGGCTATTCTTTATATTTTAATGGCAGTCTTTATTATTATCATCAATATCCAAGCCGTACCTGCTTTATTTGGATTAATCTTTAAATCAGCATTCGGTATGCAAGCAGCGTTTGGTGGTATCTTCGGTGCCATGATTGAAATCGGTGTAAAACGTGGTTTGTATTCAAACGAAGCTGGACAAGGGACAGGACCACACGCCGCTTCTGCGGCTGAAGTCTCTCACCCAGCCAAACAAGGTTTAGTTCAATCATTCTCAGTATATGTCGATACATTATTCGTATGTACAGCAACAGCATTAATCATCTTAATTTCAGGCACATATAATACAACAAACGGCGATTTAAAGCCAGGTGGTATTCCGGAATTAATCAAAGATAATGGTATCTATGTTCAAAATGCTGACGGTACGAAAGATTACTCAGGTACAGCAATGTACGCACAAGCAGGTATCGATAAAGCCTTACAAGGCGGCAGCTATCACTTTGATCCTGCTTTCTCTGGTATCGGTTCATACTTTATTGCGATTGCATTATTCTTCTTCGCTTTCACAACAATACTCGCATATTACTACATCGCAGAGACAAATATTGCGTATATGACAAGAAACAGTTCAGTCTTTACGACAAAAATTTGGTTCACAGTTGCACGTTTTGCGTTAATTTTCGCAGCTTTCTATGGTTCAATTAAAACAGCTGATGTTGCTTGGAGTATGGGTGACTTAGGTGTAGGTATGATGGCATGGCTTAATATTATTGCGATTTGGATACTCCATCGTCCTGCGGTTGACGCTTTAAAAGATTACGAGTTCCAAATGAAACAAAAAGGTTCTGGTAACTTCGCGATTTACAAACCAGATCCGAACAAATTGCCAACTGCGACATTCTGGCTTGAAGACTATCCGAAACGTTTAAAGGATGCACATTTCAATGAAGATGAAGCAGTTGCCAAAGAAAAAGGTGCTAAAAATAAAAAGCTCCCTCCACAAAATAACTTGGAAGAAGTTTAAAATGAGATAGACATAAACAATTGAAATAGATTAAAAAGAGGAAGCGTATACCGTTTCCTCTTTTGTATTTCATAGAAATAATCATAAATTTTCTCAGGAAATAATCTACATTTCTACAGAAATATGACTTTTTCAATAACTTAATTTAGTCTATAATGGTTTATAAGTCTATTTCTTTAGGAGGACATCATCAATGCTAAATAAGGTGTGGTTCCGAACGGGAATCATGTTATTGATATTATTTCTATTAATCAGATTGATTATGGAAGTACATGTTATCTTTAAACCGCTGATTATCATTATTCAATCAGTCATTTTACCATTTATCTTAAGCGGTTTTTTATTTTATGTCTTTTTACCGCTTCAAAAGTTTTTAGAAAAACGCAAAGTTCCGCGTTGGGGCAGTATTTCGATTATCTTTGTAATTTTAATCGGCTTAACTGCAACTGCAATTACAGTCGTTGCGCCACTCATCGCTAACCAAATTAACGGGTTGATTAAACAAGCACCGCAACTTCAAAAAGAAGTTCAAGGAATCATACAATATACACTAGACCAAATGGATAAACTTCCTAATGATGTAACAGATCGCATTAATAAAGTTGTCAAATCATTCGGAGATAATGTGACAAATATCCTATCTAATTCGATTGCGATTGTCTCTCAAATTATCTCTACACTATTCTTACTGATTATGGTGCCATTCTTCTTAATTTACATGTTGAAAGACCACGAGAAGTTCATACCTTCAGTGGCTAAATTATTCAATGGTGACCGCAAAGTATTTGTAACTAACTTATTAAAAGATGTGAACTATACATTACAATCATACATTCAAGGCCAAGTCACAGTGAGTGTAATTTTAGGAATTATTCTTTACATTGGTTATACAATTATCGGTTTAGAATATACACTTTTACTTGTGTTATTCGCTGGTGTCGCAAACATGATTCCATTCTTAGGACCGTGGATGTCCTTCTTACCTGCCGCAATCATCGGAATTATTCAAAGTCCGACGGCATTTATTTGGGTTTGTGTGGTAACACTCGTTGCCCAACAATTAGAAGGTAATGTCATTACACCGAATGTTATGGGTAAATCACTTAACATTCATCCGCTTACGATTATCATTGTTATCTTAGCGGCTGGTAACCTAGGCGGATTTGTTTTAATTTTAGTTGCGGTTCCATTATACGCAGTGATTAAAACAGTCGTCCGTAATATCTTTGTTTACCGTCAAGATATTATGCGGAAAGCACAAAGTGAAGTTAAAGATTAACGAGTATTATAAAAGCGTTCAACTCTCTAAAATGAAGTTGAACGCTTTTTACATTGATAAGACTTATTTACTTTTAGATTATGCTTGATTCGCGCGCATCTCTTTTCTGCCTTTCAATGGCATATTTCTAAGCGATAACATCATCACAAGTGAAATCATATAAAGACAGGCAAGGAAAATCATTGTTGTACTCATGCCATAATGATCCATTAAATACCCTATCGCAATCGGTGATAAGCCACCTAATGCACGTCCAATATTGAAGACGACATTATTCGCTGTACTACGAATATGTGTTGGATAGTAACTACTGATGACTGCTCCATAGCCTGCGAACATACCGTTAACGAAGAAGCCGACAAAGGCCCCACCGATCAGTAATGCGACTGCACTTTGCGCAAAGACATAAATAAAGACAGATGCAGCTGATGCGATAAGGAAAATCGTATAAGAAAGTTTGGCACCGAAGCGATCTAATATTTGTCCGAACGCAAACATACCTAAACTCATACCAACAATCGTACTGATGGTCCAAAGTGATGAGTTAGAAACACTTAAGCCATGTTGTTTTTGAAGAATAGACGGTAACCAGTTCATTAGACCAAAATACCCAGCAACTTGTACACTCGACATAATCGTTAATGCGATTGTCGTATGTGCCATATGTTTCGTGTTAAATAATAAACCGATTGGCGATTGATTTTTCTTTTCTAACGTACGATTTGCTTTTGCTTGTTTCCATGATTCTGTTTCATCTAAATTACGACGAATGTAGAATGCTAAAATCACAGGTACCACACCGATTAAAAAGAGCGCGCGCCAACCGAGATGCGGTAAAATTCCGGCAGCTAACAGCGCAGCAATCAATGCGCCGATTTGACCTCCGATTGCGACTACTGAAGAAACACGGCCTAGACGTTGTTTCTTAAACACTTCAGCCACTAACGCCATCCCGATACCGAATTCTCCACCGCCGCCCATACCGGCAATGAATCTTAAAATATAGACCATATAAATATTAGAAGAGACTGAAAGTAATGCGGTTGCTATCGCAAAAATAAATATCGTGTATGTAAAGATACGAATACGACCATACTTGTCTGCAAGCACGCCAAAAATAATACCTCCGAACAACATACCGAAGTTCGTAATCGAAGCAATTAAACCGGCTTCTGCAGAACTGATATGGAACTCATTAATAATACTTGATAGCGCAAAGGCTAAAAACATAATGTCCATATTCTCTAGCCCGAATCCAAGCATTGAAGAAGCTAGAATTTTATTTGAATACGACTTATCTTGTTGATGAATCTTTTCTGTCATCCTTGTCCACCCACTTTTGATTTTATTCCCGTAACTATCATACACTTCATTTAAAGAATTGAATAGCCGAATTAAAAAAATAGCCCACTATTTTAGTCTTGGACTATCATAGCGGGCTATGCTGAGTATGATTATTTAATTACGTGGAAACCAGCGTCAACATGGATGTTTTCGCCTGTTACACCGCTTGATAAATCACTTAATAAGAAAGCAGCTGTTTTGCCGACTTCTTCTTTATCAACATTACGTTTTAATGGTGCACGTTCTTCAACTTCTTTTAAGATTGTGTTAAAGCCGCCAACACCTTTCGCACTTAATGTACGAATTGGACCTGCAGAAACAGCATTAACACGGATATTGTCTTGACCTAAGTCTAATGCTAAATAACGCACGTTTGCTTCTAAGCTGGCTTTCGCAACACCCATTACGTTGTAGTTAGGTACTGCGTATTCTCCGCCTAAGTAAGTTGTAGTAACAATGCTGCCGCCTTCAGGCATTAATTTTTTCGCTTCTCTTGAAACGATTGTTAATGAATAAGAACTGATGTCTTGTGCAAGTAAGAAACCTTCTCTTGAAGTTTCTGAGAAACGACCGCGTAAGTCTTCAACATTCGCAAATGCGATAGAATGGAAGACACCATCAATTTGGCCTACATCTTCACCGATTTTTTTGAATCCATCGATTACTTCGTCATCACTTTGAACATCAATTTGGTACGTAAGATGTTCTTTTTGATTTAATTGATCAACAAGTTTATCTAATTCTTTCTTACTACGTTCTTTACGGTATGTAAAGACTAGTTTTGCTCCTAATTCATCTAAAGCTTGGGCTACCCCAAAAGCAATACTGCGTTTATTCGCAATTCCCATAATAACGTATGTTTTTCCTTCTAAACTAAACATGAAAACGCTCCTTTTACTCAATTAATGATTCAAATTTTGATTATTAGTATTATAACATTTTTTGTTCTAATAGACTTGTTTCAACCATTATCTATGGTATGCATCGTAGAAATAAAAAACGAAAGCCTAACATCTCATTAGACTTTCGTTTTAAGTTTAAATTGAACCGAGTGAATAATATTCTAAATCACGTTTCAATTCATCTACATATTCTTTCGAACCTGTCACAATCAAGCGGTCACCGTAACGTAACATCGTATCACCATGCGGTACAATCGATTCATTATCACGTACAATACGTACGAAGATAATATCGCCGTCGAATGGGAAGTTACGTAATTGAATGTTGTCGAATTTATAGTTAAGCATTTTAATTTCATATAATGATGTTTCAACGTTGCTTAATAAGTTCAACATGTTCGGTGTTTCAATTAAACCTGTCAGCAAAATCTTATTACTTAAGAAACTACTGAAGATTTCAACACCTGATTGACGTAATTCAGCTTCAGTTTCTCCGCCCTCTTCAAAGCGGCAGATGACACGGTTTACTCCGTGTTCTTTAGCCATTTGTGCGACTTTATAGTTTAATTCATCTTCGTTGGTTGAACACACTATAATATCACTATCAAAGAGTCCAAGCTTTTCAAGTATCGCTTCATCATAATCTGCAATTTCAACAGTAGTAATATCATTTGATAAATTACGCTTATCACTTAAATCTTTACGATAATATAACGTAATCGCGTATAAATCAGACATCAAGTTCTGCGCTATCGGAATCGTTAATTGGTTCTTACCAATCAGACTGACGTTAATACGACGTGTCGCTTCTGTCGGCATTGGGAATGTCTTTTTAAAGACAATCGGAACAAATACACACGTAATGACAGCACTCAGGATTAAGATCCCAGAGATTTCTGGTGTAATCGTATGAAGTTGTTCAGCGATTTTAGCTGCTGCGATTACTAACGATAACGTAGATGTCAGTAAAAAGGCAGAAGACAATGTGGTTTTTTGATCAAACCAAGGTCTTATCGCATATACAGGAATAATCTTAGATACTAAGAATGCGATGATCAGCACTGGAATAATGATTAAAATTGATGGTTCTTTAATCAGTGAAGGGATATTTAAATCCACACCGACCATAATGAAGAAGATCGGGATAAAGAAACCATAACCAAATGAGTCCAGTTTTTCTACCATATCTTCGTCAGGACCAAGCAGTGATACAATTACACCTGCTAAGAAGGCACCTAAGATATTCTCAGCACCTACACCTTCTGCTAATGCCACTAATAAGATGATCAACGCAAAAACTGCACGAATACCGATTTGTGTTGTCCCATCCATCAATTTTTGAAGGAATTGTGCTTTTTTGAAAATCCCGCCAAGGAAATAGAAAATAATGGTAAAGACAATTAAAATCGAAATCAACCATAATGTACCGCCGCCTTTAGCGTTAATTGCACCATATACGGTTAATAAAATCATCGTAACTAAGTCAGCTAATACAGCCGTTAACAAGATAAACTGTCCGATGGTTGTGCGCATGATATTCATTTCTTTAAGTGTTGGTACTACCACACCTAATGAAATTGTAGAAATGATGATGACCATTAATAAGACATCATCAATCAAGCCAAACCATTTAAATGCATACGCTAAAATGATTGAAACAATCATAATCAGTGAGAATACAAATAATGATAATTGTAAATGACCCGGTGCTTTCTTCTTGTTTTTATTTTTAGCTTTTTCAGGCTCATTTTTATCGCTTTTGAACGCATTGAAATCAATTTCCAAACCGCTTAAAAACATTAAGAAAATAAAACCTAGTGTTGATAAAATATTCAAGATGTTGTCGCGTTCGACTAAATGGAAACCGGATTGTCCGATGATTAATCCCATTAAAATTTCCGCCACAACGACAGGTAGAAAATTGATATTAAGTCTGTTGACAATAATCGGCGTTAAAAACGCAGCCATGACAACAATGACGAGTGATACAAATTCCATGTGTCCCTCCTTATGTGAGATATGACATAAATGATGTAGCTAATCCGAAGTAAATTAACATACTGATAATATCGTTGATTGTTGTGATAAATGGACCACTAGCTACAGCAGGGTCGATTTTCAGTTTCGTCATTATCAATGGAATGATTGAACCCATCATTGTACCGACTGTCATCGCAATCGTTAAACTGCCACCTACAATCAGTGCTAATAACGGTGTACCATATAAAATTACAATAATGGTAAAGAGTACGGTTGCACAGACTAAACCAGAGACAAAGCCAGAACCCGCTTCTTTAAGCGTCACTTTGAACTTGCTTTGATTTTCAATCTCGCCAGTCGTGATATTACGTACAGACACCGCTAGGGACTGTGTCCCTGAGTTACCTGACATCCCGCTGATAATCGGAATAAAGGCCGCAAGTAATGCGACTTTTTCTAATGTTTCTTCGAATGACCCTAATATAGTTGCAGTTATCATACCTAAAAACGTCAAAATGAGCAACCAAGGCAGACGTTTTTTAGCTGTTTTAAAAATTGAATCGTCTGTTGAATCAATATCAGAGACACCGGCTAAACCAGAGTAGTCTTCTAATGCCTCTTCATCGATAACATCGACGATATCATCGATTGTGATTATACCCAGTAAATGGTCTTGATAATCTACAACCGGCATTGCGATAAAGTCATAGTCACGCATTCTTTGCGCAACATCTTCTTGGTCATCTGCCACGTTGACACTGACCACACGATTACTCATAATATCTTCAATATAAGCATCGTTTTCTGCGACAATCAAATCACGCAGAGATAAGACACCTACGAGATGTTTATCATCATCTACTGCAAAGATAACGTAAATCGTCTCAGCATCAGGTGCTTGTTCTTTAACCAGCATCAATGCTTCTTTAACAGGTGTAGTTGTCTTTAAAGAAATATACTCCGTCGTCATGATACCGCCGGCAGTATCTTCTTCATAATGCAGCAAGGCTTTGATTTCTTTCGCATCTTGCTGATCCATTAACGCTAATAAAGTAGCGACTTTACTTTTAGTCAAATGACTCATAATATCTACGGCGTTGTCATAAGACATGTCTTCTAAAATATGTGCCGCATAACTTGCTTTCATTTGTTCAAAGAGTTCATCGTACTCGTCATCATCTAACTCGAGTTGGTCGAAGAAACTCGCGACTTCTTTCGGTGATAAGAGATGATACATTTTCTGTCTGATTTCATCATCACTATCTTCGAAGAACTCACTTTGTTCATACGTATGCATGGATAAGAATTCTTCTCTAAATGCATCAATATCATTATCTATTAAGAGCTGATCTAATAAATCTTTGTTATAGACTTCTGGCTCATCTACAAATTTATCATCTTCTTTTGCCAATTTGGCCTCCTCCTTACTTCTTAACTCTCTCTACAAAGCTGTTGAAAAAGGTCCTCAAGTGCTTTTTGCCTTACGCTATCCTTTAAAACCACCGATTTATGTGTCACAGGGTGGATAAACTTTAAATCCGTACATACAAGCGCTTGTCCTTGTATGGATGGGTGTGTGCCACCGTATAAACTGTCTCCGACAAGTGGATGGTCTATATACTGAAAATGCACACGAATTTGATGGGTTCGTCCAGTATGCAGCTGCACGCGGCTTAATGTAAAACGGTCACACGCTGAAAGGGTTTGGTAACTGGTTTTCGCATACTTGCCTGTTTCATTGACCTGACGTTCAATAATACTGTCAGATTTTCGTGCGATTGGCGCAATAATATCGCCTTCTCCAGATAATAATCCAAAACAAATGCATTGATATATTTTCTCCATTTTTACGTCAGACATTCTGTGATGAAAATGTCCATGCTTAGAAAACAATACGATACCCTGTGTATTACGGTCTAGTCGTGTCACAATATGCGGCACGATAACCGTTTGACTACTATCTGGGTTTAAATATGCCAAAACTTGTTCAATCAAACTTTCATGCGGATGTTCTCTAGACGGCGCACAATTTTGATGTGCAGGTTTTGAAACGGCTAAATAATAATCATCTTCATATAAAACATCTAACGGTGCATGATAATAGATTAAATTCTGACTTGGTCTCTCCTCAGGCAGCACAACTTCTAACGTATCGCCTTCTGTCATTTGTTTTCGCACAGTTACAGGTTGCTTATTTACAAGTAAAGCGCCATTTTGTTTAATGGCACTTATCATTTTCTTTGAATAAAATTGTTCTTGTAAAAAAGTCTTTAATAAAACCGGTGTTTCAATGTCATATTGAAATTTCATTCGTCTCTGCCGTCAGAAATAAATGAATCGTGGACGCGTTTCCAGAATGGAAATGGTCTGAAACGTGCAAATCGTACACGCTGTTTAGCTACACGATATTCAATACTTTCTACATTGTGATGTTTCGTTGTAACGTGGTCGATAGATGTCATAATCACGCGTTGATCGACTGGTGTAATCAGACAATAATGATGTTCTGGCATAACAATCGGTGAACCGACTGTACGGAACACGCGGTTATTGATGGATGCAATTTCAGTCAATTGAATTGCGCGCAACGAAGGATGAATCAGAGCACCGCCAAGTGCTTTGTTGTAGGCAGTTGATCCTGAAGGAGTGGAAATACATAAACCGTCTCCTCTAAATCTTTCAAAGTGTTGTCCACGTAAATTAACATCTGCTACAAGTGTTGTATTATCTTCAGTTTTCATCGTTGCTTCATTCAGTGCGATATGATGTGAAGGTTCTTTGTCATCGTTGTAGTTCACAATAATATCGATTAAAGGATACTGAATGACTTCGTAATCTCCATCTGCAATTTCTTCTATTAACTTATCTACTTCATGCGGCAGCCAATCTGCATAAAATCCTAAATGCCCTGTATGTACACCGACAAATGCAGTTTCATTCACACGATGACAATATTGATGGAAGGCTTCTAATAAAGTTCCATCCCCGCCGACAGAAATAACAATTTCAGGTTCGTCGGCATCTTTAATCATATTGTTCGCTTCCATTTGTGCTTCCATATTTTCTTTGATGCTGTTTGATTTGTGGTCCCCTTTAGACACGATATAATAACGCATAAAGCACCTCACTCTTGATTATGTTTTTTCGCACGTTTTTTAGAATAGTAACGTTGTGCTTCTTGTATTTCGTCTTTGATCTCAGACATCTCTTCATCTAGTGAAAAGGCAGCTTCTGCCGCATTTTCTAAGCGTTTTTGAATTTCAGGAGGATAGTCTCCATCGTATTTATAACGTAAAGTATGCTCAATAGTCGCCCAAAAATTCATCGCTAGCGTTCTGATTTGAATTTCAGCTAATATCGAACGTTGCCCATCCAACGTTTCAATCGGATACTGAATAATCACATGATATGAACGGTAGCCGCTTTCTTTTGTATTGTTGATATAATCTCTTTCTTCAACAACTTTAAAGTCTCTGCGTTGTCTAAGCAGATTAACGACAACGGGTATATCATCCACAAACTGGCACATAATACGTAAACCAGCGATGTCATACATTTCTTCATGCAGATGATCAAATGATATATCGCGCTCAGTCGCTTTTTCAATAATACTTGTTAACGGCTTCACACGTCCGGTTACAAATTCGATTGGCGACGCATCGGCTTCTAAATCATAAATTTTACGCAAACCTCTTAATTTTACTTTAAGTTCTTCAACTGCTTGTCTATAAGGTGCTAAAAATCGATCCCATTGATTCATTGCGATTCACTCCGCTTCACTCTAACTCAAACGTTTTTTCGACTTCCGCCACAAAATCCTTACCATAGTTTGAGTTCCCTTTGATATTACTTAAGATATAATCTAACTCTTGGTCAAATTGTTCTAATTTTAAATCGTCATTTACATAAATTGCTTTCCCCTTATTTTCATGAAGCATAGACCAAGTCTCTTGCACAAAGATAAGATAGGAATAGGATTGTCCATCATCAAGGATATGAGCAAACCCGTAATTGTCACTATCAACGAGCATTTGCCCTGCTTCAGTCAACCCTTCTGTCGATTTATCTGTATAGCAATAAATGCCATCATCTTTCACTTTTATTTCGTTCACATAAATACGCATAACCTAAATCCTCCTTGTGTTATTCCTACTTATTTTAACATATGTACATCACTCATTACACAACCTAAATGCTTTGTATCACGAAGCCTATAAATTGAAATACTTTCAAATAGTTTTCAAATCGTCCATAATATATAGTCACAGAGGTGAACTGATGACTATTAATCAAGAAATCGAATATAAGCAACTACTGACTCATAATCAATACGAAGCATTAAGAAATAGATATTTTAATACATTAAAACCCTTTATGCAAAAAAATCATTATATTGATACACCGGATTTCGCTTTAGCTGAACACTTGATGGCACTCAGAATTCGTGAAATTGATGACACGTATGAAATGACATTAAAAGTACCTGCTAAAGTAGGTTTAACTGAATATAATCACATGACTGAAGTCGTGCCAAAACAAGACATGCATCTTACACCTGACAAACTGCCAGATCCAATTCATTCTGTCTTACAAGAAACAGGTATAGATGTTACACAACTTTATGTATTAGGGGCATTAACGACCCACCGCATGGAGACAGAGATTGATGAAGGTCTCCTTGTACTAGATCATAGCGAATACCTTGGTACTGAGGATTTCGAGCTTGAATTTGAAGTGGAACAACCCGAAGAAGGTTTGAAGAAGTTTCAAGAAATCTTACAAGATTTCAATATTCAATCGTATATTCCTAAAAATAAAGTCGCTCGCTTTTTTGAAGTAAAAAACAAATAATCATTAAGCACAATTCGGTAGCACTCAGTCAAAAGTCGTATTACTTTTAATTGTAAAAATTCATGTTATATTAGATATATATTAAAGAAACAGGGTGAGAAAATGGCTTTGACACCTTACGAAGTAATAGGCCAAGAACGTCTATATCACATGATAGATTACTTTTATTCTCTTGTTGAACAAGATGAAAGAATCAACCACCTCTTCCCTGGTGATTTCGCGGAAACCAGTCGAAAACAAAAACAATTTTTAACGCAGTTTCTAGGAGGCCCAGCACTTTATACTGAAGAACATGGCCATCCGATGTTAAAAATGAGACATATGGATTTTCGCATAACAACCTTTGAACGAGATGCTTGGTTAGAAAATATGAATAAAGCGATTCAACATGCAGAGCTACCTGCGGGTGTTGATGAATACCTATATGAAAGATTGCGATTGACCGCAAATCATATGGTTAATTCTGAAAATTAATTGTAGGTGAATGAGATGTCTGAAGAGTTAAAGTTAATATGTAATCATAGACAAGATGAAATGAACCTTTCACCTGTGAGCAAGATAGAAATTTATTCTTTCTTCGATCCGTTTGATGAAGATTGTTTTAAACTATCCGCAATACTATCTAAATTAAGAGTTGAATATAAACAATATATCCGTATTCGTCATATATTAAACCCATCCTTACGCATACTGACGAAGTGCCAAGCTCAAAGTAGTTCTGAAAACGATAATATCGCATTGGCATATAAAGCTGCTGAACTTCAAGGGCGTGCACGTGCAGAACGTTTTATTCATTTAATGCAGAATGAAATTATACCGAAACGTGATATTATCACTGAAAATATGATTGAAGCGTCTGCGAAGAATGCAGGTTTGGATTATGACGTATTCAAAGAAGATTTAAAGAGTGGAAAGCTCACTGAAAGTCTGAAAGTCGACTTGCATATTGCGAGAGAAATGGAAGTCGATCATGCACCTTCTCTTGTCTTTTTCAATGAAGATGTAACCGAAGAAGGTTTAAAAGTCGAAGGCTTATATCCTTACCACATTTATACTTATATCATTAATGAATTAATGGGCACACCTATAGAAAAGGAATTACCGCCTAAACTTGAAACGTATATTCAAGAACAGCAATTCGTTACACTAGAAGAGTTACTAACAATCTATGAATGGCCGAAAAAATTGCTGCAAAAAGAATTGAAAAAACTAGCTTTACAACAAAAAATTGAAAAATTAAGCAGTCCAGAAGGAGAATTCTGGAAAGCTAAATAATAGCTCGAGTGGAACACTTGTCATTGCGACAAGTGTTTTTTTATTTTATTTAAACCCGCACAACCCAATCATATTCAATTGTTTTCATTTAATAAAATTATCAATTATTCTTATCACAAACTAGAAACCGATAGTAATATCAAATACTTAAAAACTACCCTATTTTTTAAATTCTTTTATGTTATATTAAAAATGAGATATTTCACAAATCAATTTTATTGAATGGAGGAATAGCAATTGAATATAGCAAAAACATTTTTCAAAACTGCTTCCATGTTGCTGCTTGCAGCCATCATGGTCATCAGCGGTGCATTGTCATACGTCACACAACAAACAACTACCGCAAATGCTTCATCCGATTCACTTAAAATTAAAGTTGATAACACCGATGTTCCGGGTCAAGCAAAACAAGAAGCGAAACAACACTTCTCAAGTTATGCACAAGCCCTTTCTCAAATTGATCGTTCCGGTAATAACGGAGAATTCAAACTCGGTCACTCCTTTAAAATCTACAAATTCAATGGCCAAGAGGATGGCAACTTCTACTACCCTGTTATGCAAGGCGACACAATTAAGTATATCCTCACTGTAACGCCTAAGAGTGAAAATGACGTACACGCAAATAAAAATAATGCCAACTATAGTGTGCGTATTTCAAAATTCATCTCTGACGAATTAAATCAATATCGCCAAAACAATACCCCTATTACAATATTCACAAATAAAGACGGTTACTACATTGAACATGACAAACGTTTAGATCTAGTCATGCAAACAAAATTACCAGATGATAAAACAAAACCGTCAACACCTGCAGTTCCGAATTTAGAATTAAAACAAACCGTTAATGCGACACAAACAGAAGCTACACACAGCAGTGTTGCGACTAAATATGTCAACTTACTACCTAACTTCCAAATTCGTGAACAACAAGGCAACAATGGCTGGTGTGCAGGTTATACAATGGCTGCATTATTAAACGCTACTAAAAACACAAGCCAATATAGAGCACAAGATGTTATGCATCAAATCCACCCTGGACTATCTGGTCAAGCATTCCAATTCACTGGTTTGACTGCAGATGAAATGATTCAATACGGCCGTGCTCAAGGTAAAAATACATCTTATTATAATGGAATGCCAAGTTTTAATATGGTAGACCAATATACTAAGGACAATAAGGGTATAGCAATACTAGGAAAACAAATTGAAGCGACTCAAGGTATGCATGCTGGTCATGCAATGGCAGTTGTAGGTAACGCAGTTACTGCAGATAACCAACAAGTCATTGTATTCTGGAATCCTTGGGATCGTGATTATTCATTACAACCAGCAGACAGTAACGTGATTCCTGTGTCTAATGGTGACCATTACCACTGGTACGGTTCTGTTGTTGGTTTCTAAAAGGACGGATAGCTAATATGGAAACAACTAGTATTAATGTGAAATATCTCAACTCGTTATCTGATTCAGAAGAAACGCTGTTAAATCATTTCCAAGGAGAGTGGCTAAGTCAAGACGATACCCTCTCTTTAGATATACGTATACTTTATTCAATCCCAAGCACTTTAGAAGATGTTTATGAAATTAAATCTATCAGTACAACAGATGACGAAATCGCCTTAACGCCGACATCTGACTCAGATTTTGTCATTTGTTTAAAGAAAAAAGATTTACAACACGTCAGCTATCAAGTGATCAATGCTGATCGTATGGGCAGTTCTCAGCCTTACATTTTAGAAAAAGGTTAATCCTTATCTAAAATACATCTCTCTACACCTATCGCGCAATAAACAAGGCGCCGGCAGTTTCATGGTAACCCCTACCATGGCTGCCGGCGCTTTTCTATATGTATCTATAAAACTTTAAAATTCACTTTATTAAATTTAAGCATAAAAAAAACGCCGTGTCTGAATACACGGCGCTAAACAAAGGGGATGGGAGAAATTTTTCACTTCAAACAAAGGGGTATGTTTGTTATGTGATTAATTTCATGGTCATAATATACCACGTGCCAAACCCTATTTCAAGGCGCTTAACCCATGAAAACGTTTTTGTCACAAACTTGTCATATTGTAAACGATTTCACAAACTTTACGCTTTAATTAGTTTTTCAAATTCATCTAATTTTTGTTCAAACATTTTACATGCTTGTTCGATTGGTTCTGGTGTTGTCATATCTACACCTGCATTTTTTAAGATTTCAATCGGATAATTAGAGCTTCCTTTTTTCAAGAATTCATTGATATAACGATCTACTGCAGGTTTACCTTCATTTAAGATTTGATAACTTAAACTTTGTGCTGCACTGTAACCTGTCGCATATTGATAAACATAATAATTCATATAGAAGTGCGGAATACGTGACCATTCTTTACTGATATCTTCATCAGTTTCTACAATATCACCGAAGTATTCGCGATTTAATTTCGCATATTCTTCATTCATGCGATTTGCAGTTAGTGGTTCCCCTGCTTCTTCAATTTGGTGAATTTTATGCTCAAACTCTGCAAACATTGTTTGACGGAATAATGTCGCACGGAAACGTTCTAATTCTTGGTTTAATAAGAGCAATCTGCGCTCATCATCTAAATTTTTCTCCATATAATCACTCAACAATGCTTCGTTTGTTGTAGAAGCAACTTCTGCGACGAAGATTGAGTAATCACTATGATTAGATGGTTGGAATTTTCTGCTGAAGTAGCTATGCGTTGAGTGACCAAACTCATGAATCAATGTAAATAAGTCTGAGACTGTATCTGACCAGTTTAATAAGATGAATGGGTTTGTTAAATGTGCACCTGAAGAATAACCGCCTGAGCGTTTACCTTTGTTTTCATACACATCGACCCAACGATTATTTAAACCTTCTTTAACGACATCTAAATATTCATCACCCATTGGTTCTAAAGCTTTTAACATCCATTCCACAGCTTCATCATAAGGCATTTCAAATTTGATATCTTTCACTAATGGTGTGTAGAGGTCATACATTTTCATATCTTCTAAACCTAAAACATCTTTACGTAATTGAGTGTAACGATGTAATAATGGCAGATATTTGTGTACTGTTTTAACTAAGTTATCATAAACTGCTTCAGGAATATGGTTGTTGCTTAAAGCTTTTTCACGAGCAGTTTTATAATTGTGTGTACGCGCATTGAACACATGTTTTTTCACTTCACCTGTTAATGTCGCTGCTAAAGTATTGTTGTAAGCACCATAAGCTTTATATAAGTTTCTGAATGCTGAACGACGAAGTTCACGATCATCAGATTCTAAATATTTAATAAACGTACCTTGAGTTAATGAGTGTTTATTACCATCTTTATCTACCGCATCTTCAAATTCTAAATCTGCGTTACTGAACATACCATATACGTTAGATGGTGTTGATAAAGCATCTTGCGCTTCTGTTAATAATTTTTCTTTATCTGCACTTAAGACATGCGGACGTTCTTCATTGATTAATTTTAAATCAAAGGCATAACGTTCTAAGTCTTTATTTTCATCGATGAATTTTTGAATTGTCTTTTCATCAATTTGTAAGATTTCAGGTACTAAGAAACTCCAACTTGAGCTTAATTTAATCGCAAGTTGATGCGCGCGAGCTTCATAGCCAGTATATTTATCGTTGCCTGTATCTTGGTCTTGTTTTAAGTGTGCATAGACATAGACCTTTTCAAGTTCAGTTTCAATTTTATCTTCTAAAGCTAATGCTTCATATAGCGTTTCAGCGCTGTCCCCTAAGTGCCCTTTGAATTTCTCTTCAGCACCTAAATAGCCTTCTACTTCTTTAAACGCTGCTTCAAATGCTTCATCGCTTTCAAAGATTGTTGTTAGATCCCAAGTATACTCAGGATATTTTTGTTCTTGTTGTTCTCTTGTTAATTGTTGACTCATAAAAAAAGCCTCCTCTTATGCTAATGTCAATACATAGATTTTCTCATTATTTCGTTTATTTTGCACGTCATTACCTCTATTAACTTGTATAGAAGAAACAATACAAATTCAAAACAAAACTTCTACACCTCAATGTTGTCATTCCATTTCCCAGGAAATAGAAAAAACCTGTCCAACAAGGACAGGCCAGACCGTAGACAAACTACCGTTATAACTTGAA